>CAZILE010000055.1:0-6374 GCA_964540045.1 uncultured Nitrososphaeria archaeon
TTAATCAAGGGAATACTATTCCCTTGATTTAAGAGTAGGTCAAGTATTTTGACCTACTTGTTTAAAAGTCCGGATTCTGTTCATGCTTCTTGTGACAGGCGACGTGCCCCCATTTGTGTTCCTTCATATACTTGATTATGGCCATGTAGCTGTTTGAGTTGGGCTTGATGTAGATTTTCCGCCGCATACGGCGCAGTAGTACCATATCGCATGGTCGAGCCTCCTTCTTTCACGGCCATCCCTGTAGCCTCCCAACAAGTCCGCTCGGACTAACCCCATTAACCCTGCAGAAGAAAGCCAAAGCCTTCAAAAGACCATAAACGGCCCAACGATTACCATCAACCCTACCACCAACTTTAACAAACCTCCTAACCAGCGAATCATCCAAAAACCTCCGTACCCAACCCCCACCACCAAGAAGACCCCTGTCCTAATTGTACTTTCTGGGGTCAGCGCTCAAGATCCCTATCATCGCTCAGCCTGGTCAGACACATCATCCCCGAGTTCTGGCGTGTTTTCTTCTTATATGAGGCTTTCTCTGATCATTTTAGACCTTTATCAGCTATTTCGGCTCTTTACCCTTGCTTTTAATTTTCTCCGGTTTATTTTCAAGAATTTGAAGAGTCCAAAGACATTCTTACTTAGGTGCTTGAAATCCTGACTCTGGCAAGCTCTCGGTCGATGGCGCGGGATCATAATATTTAAGCTCTCATCCTGGTTAGATATATTGGATATTGAGGTGATGATCGAGTGCTTCGTGAAATTTCAGCCGGAGCCGTTCTCTTCTATCTCGGCGATGAGATCGAGTACCTTATCCTACATTACGAAGCTGGGCATTGGGACTTCCCGAAGGGAGCCATAGAGCCGGGCGAGTCCGAGCTTGACACGGTGAGGAGGGAGGTTTGGGAGGAGACGGGAATAAGCAATATAGAGATAATTCCAGGGTTCAGGAAAAAGATTCAATACTTCTATCGAAAATCTCAACAGCTCGTAAGAAAGACCGTGATCTTCTATCTCGCGAGATCATTCACGAAAGATGTTACACTATCGTACGAGCACGTGGGCTACCTCTGGCTAGGATATGAAAAGGCTTTGCGGAGATTAACTTTTAAGACGGCTAAGGACACTCTTCGAGAGGCTCATGAGTTTCTCACCAAAAACAGTCAGCTTCTCCACCAATCGAGGCTGCAAGATCGTGCGGTGGAAGGAGATGAGCGGAAGTAAAAAGTTTCTTCTGGTCTTACTTAGTATTCTACTGATAATTTCAAGTCTCTCGATAACTTACGGCCAGCTTGAGAGATCCCTGACGGTGCTTGTCCAAGATCCATTAGGAACCCCCCTAGAAGGTCTCGAAGTTCATTTAGTTAAAGACGGGGAAGTCAGAAAGTTTGTAACGAATTCAACAGGGTTCGCGGAGTTCCGGCATCTCGTCCCAGGAGAATATCACTTACAGGTTAAGCTGGACAACCTCACGGTCGCCGAGGGAGTCGCTAAGATCCCTGAGGAGCGACAAGCTAACCTAACGGCGCTTCTTAGCACAGTCAAATTCCAGCTGAGTAACCTAGACGGCGAGCCCGTTGGCGGCCTTAAGCTGGTGATGAGGAACGCGGCCTACACCGATACAGCCGAATCCAATCAAAAAGGAGTGGTTAGGATCGAGAGAATTCCATACAGCAGCCTTAAGGACGTTGGCAGCTACTCGGTGGAGATTAAGATGAAAGATCTAACGGTTTATAAGGGGTCTCTCGAGGTAGATGAGCCCAGAATCTCCCAGAATATCACCCTCCCCCTACTAAACCTCAAGCTTACGGTTGTGAACCTCGAGGGCGAGCCGATTCCTAGGCTGAGCATAAAGCTCTCCTCAGAAGGATACTCAACTGAGATCAAATCCGGGAATGGAACAGCCGTATTCAAGAACCTACCGTCCTCAGAATTGAATGAGGTGGGGCCCTATAGGATAAACGTTTCAATGAGAACCGAGGGAGGCGATATGCCGATCTTCGTAGAAGAGAGAACCTTAGAGTCAAGTCAAAGCATTTCACTAATCGCCGATTTAACCAAAGTAAGCGTAAAAGTTGTTGACAGAGAGGGCGAGCCTGTTAAAGGAGTTAAGGTCCTTTTAAGTAATCAGTTGCTCGCAAACTTTAGTTCTAGGGAGACTGATGAGAACGGGGTCGCCGTATTTGAAAATATTCCGCTTAGCAAGAACAGGGTGAGCGCCGGAGTATATTCGATCAAGGCGATTAGGGCTGGCCAGCTCGTAGGCGAGACAAGCCGCGAGATCACTGAAGTGAATGAGGTCGTAGAGCTGGTCGTAGAGAGAGGCGAAGTGAGACTAAGGTTTTTGGATTATCGTGGTAGCCCGCTAGCTGGTTGCCATGCTGTCTTGATCGATGAGCTGAGCGGAGAAAAATACAACGCATCTACGAATAATGATGGAGAAGCCTTGTTCAGAGTCTTCTATGGCCCATACGACCTCCGGGTTTATAAGAATAATAAACTCATCTACTCTTCCATGGTTCAGCTGACCGAAAAGGTTACAGAGTTTAGGCTAGAGGAGGTCAACTTCCCTCTAGTCATCCGGGTTGTAGATGCCTTGGGAAGCCCTGTGAATTCCGCCTACATTAAGCTATCTGCTGGTAATGAGACCCTGCTCGAGAAAGAGTTAGACGGGAATCCGGTAACCCTAAATATCCTATATCCTCTTGAGCTACGCTGCGACATATACTCGAAGGGCGGTCAGCTCATTCACAGAGAGCTTATCTACGCTAACAAGCCCCTAAAACAGGTCGTAAGCCTCAGAGACTACATCTGCCTTAACGGGCTCATCAGGCTAGAGCTAATAGCCTCTGGAATAGCCTTGGCATTAATAGCCTTAAGCCTGCTCTTCTCACTTACCCTACTTAGAAGAGCTAGAAGAAAAGGCTAATAATCCGTAAATATTCTCTTTTATGAGCTTAGTTGACCCGACGTGAGGAAGCTAGAGACGGGTCTACCTGGATCCTGAGTAGGAACCCCACAGAAATCTGTAACCCGCAGTGCCGGTATTTCAGATGCGGGAGAAAAATACTTGACTTCAGGCGGAACCCTCCTTGGTGTAATTGGGTCAACTCTCCGTGCACGGGATACAAGTGCAACTATGCCTATTGTGTTCAAAAGAAGCTACTTCCAGACGGCAGGTGCGCCCTATTTGTGAGGAGGAAAACGGAGGAGAAGCCGGAGATTCTTGAGTCAGGGCTCGGGATCGGTGCTGTTGAGAAGGTTAGGAAGAAGCTGGATAAATTCGGGGTCTAAGATCTCACGACGAGATAGCCTGAGACCAGTATCAACATTCCTCCGATGAGATCGGGAATGCTGAGAACCTGGCCTAAGAAGACCAGGCCTAAAATGGCTGCGCTTAAGGGCTCTAGATACGTCAAGATTACGGCTCTATGAGCTTCCACGACCCCAAGCCCATACAAGTAGAGGGTCACAGCGGAACTCGTATTAACTCCTGCCAGAGCGAGGATGAGTAGCCAGGAGTACGCCGTAAGACTGGGGATTATCGGGCGGGTTATTAGCGTGAGAAATAGAGCAGCAAATGCGTAAGAATAGAAGGCTGTTACGAGGCTTGAAGACCGTTCGCGAAGCCTCTTTGAGACTATTATGAAGCCCGCGTAGCTCAACCCTGCTAAGAGCCCGTAGACTATACCGAGGAGGTTCGAAGCGGATGTTCCGAGGATCTCATCCTGGGAAATCAGGAATACTCCGATAAATGAGAGCGCTAGCGCCACAATAGAGGTTTTTTCGAGGCGCTCCTTGAGGAGCATCGGGGCAAGCATTGCCGTAAAGATCGGGGCTAGGTAGTTTAGGAGAACAGCATTTGCTATTGAGATTAGCTTCATAGACGCAAATAAGAATGCCCAGCCCAAGCATAGGAGAAAGCCGTTGAGCAGCATAAGCTTCCAGTATTCAACGATTTCACGAAGATCTGTTCTCCTCAAGACTATTAGGAATGGAAAGAGAATTACTGAGGCCAAGAACACTCTTAAGAACGCGATTATGAAGGGATCGAGAGGTAGCATATTCACTATAACGCCGTTTGAGCCCCAGATGATGGCAGCAGAAGAGATCGCGAGCATTCCGAGAGGCTTAGATGCCTTCCGCATTCTACCTCCGATGGTTTTTAGGAGAAGTTAAAATATACTCCGTTCGCCCCAGCTCTTAGATAAGTGGATGGAGCTGATGCGAGATGAGAAGCCGGTTGGAAAAGCGCTGGGATCCGAGCATTGAGCTTGAGATATGGAGGATTTGGGAGAAAGAAGACGTTTACAGATTTAATCCTAGGAGCAGAAAGCCTCTTTTCCTCATAGACACTCCCCCACCCTATCCATCGGGTAGGCCGTGGCATATAGGGGCTGCAGCTCACTATTCTCAGATCGACATGATCGCTAGAACGGCCAGAATGATGGGATACGAGGTCTACTTCCCGATAGGGATAGATAGGAACGGCCTTCCCGTCGAAATTTATACCGAGAAGGTTAGAGGAATATCAATTAAGGATGTCTCTAGGATGAGATTTCTGGAGCTCTGTAAGGAGACCTTAGATAAGCTTGAGGCTGAGATGGTTGAGCTGATGAAGCGGATGGGGCTAAGTGGGGACTTCAAAAACTATTATCGCACAGACTCGGAGGATTATAGAGCTCTAACCCAGGCAACCTTCATCAAGCTGTGGAACCAGGGGCTCATATACTCCGCAACCAGACCCAATAATTACTGTTGGGAGTGCGGGACGACGATAGCCGACGCGGAGATAGAGTATGAGGAGAGGCCCACGAAACTAGTCTATATCAGGTTCAAGGTCAAGGAGGATGAAAGTGATCTCCTCATTGCGACCACAAGGCCCGAGCTTCTCGCAGCATGTCAAGCCGTCATAGTGAATCCTGATGATGAGAGATATCTCCATCTCCATGGCAAGCATGCGATAGTTCCAATTTATGAGAGGGTGGTTGAGATAATACCTCATCCTGCGGCGAAGCCGGAGTTTGGAACTGGAGCAGTTATGATATGCAGCTACGGAGACTATACAGATGTCCTATTATTCAGGGAGCTTGGATTAAAGGAGATCGTGGCGATAAATCGTGAGGGGAGGATGACTGAGGCGGCTGGAAAATATGCTGGAATGAGGATTGAGGAGGCTAGGAAAGCGATAATTGAGGATCTAATGGAGATGGGATTAGTCGAGAGAATCGAGGAGATAATGCATCGAACCCCGGTCTGCGAGAGGAGCAAGACACCAATCGAGATAATCCCGATGGAGGACTATTATCTGAAGCAGCTCGAGTTCGCCGAGGAATTGAAGAAGAAGTCGGAGAAGATGAAGTTCCACCCCGAACATCATAGACGGCTACTCATTGACTGGATCAACTCTCTCAGAATAGACTGGCCGATAAGCAGGAGAAGATACTATGGAACGGAGCTTCCAATATGGTATTGCGAAAGATGCGGTGAACCGAACTTGCCTCCGCCCGGAAGATACTATAGGCCATGGGCTGAGAACCCTCCTTTCAAAAGATGTAAAAAGTGCGGGCATGACAAGTTCTTTGGAGAGACGAGAACCTTCGATACTTGGATGGATTCAAGCATTTCACCTCTCTTCATAACGAAGTATAAACGAGATGATCGATTCTTCAGGAAAGCCTATCCTGTTGCGATCAGGCCCCAGGGAAAGGATATTGTGAGAACCTGGCTATACTACACGATCCTCAGATGCTATCAGCTGACCGGGAAGATGCCTTTCAAGCACGTCTGGATAAGCGGGACGGGGCTTGATGAAAAGGGAGAGAAGATGAGCAAGAGCAAGGGAAACGTGATAGATCCCGCTCCGATTCTCGAAAAGTACGGAGCTGATAGATTCAGATTTTGGTGCGCTCAAGAATCCAGCCTAGGAGAAGACTTCAGAATATCTGAGGAGAGAATATCCAATGCCGGCAAGTTCATAACAAAACTTCTTAACATTGCCAGATACATCTCAAGCTTCCCGAGGCCGAAGAAAGCGGTGCTCACTCCAACTGATAAATGGATACTCTCCGAGCTATCTCTAACTGTTAGAAGATGTCTGAGGGGATATCGGGACTTCAACTTCTTCATTCCCGCAACCGCGATCAGAAACTTCACTTGGAACATCTTTGCGGATCATTACATTGAGATGTCCAAGCAGCGGGCCTATGGCAGGGGGTTTTCGGAAAAGGAGCAGAGAGCCGCGTGGTTCACCCTTCACGAAAACTTGAGGACTATTCTCCTTCTGCTCGCCCCCATATCTCCCTTCATCACAGACTACCTTTGGAGAAAACTCTATTCAAGGAGGAGCATTCATCTTGAAAAGTTCCCAAAGC
>CAZILE010000056.1:0-6373 GCA_964540045.1 uncultured Nitrososphaeria archaeon
GCCGGGTGGAAGGGTTGGAGTAACCCAGCTTCTGAACAGAACGAACCACCTCGCAACTCTCAGTCACCTCAGAAGAGTTCAATCACCCCTCAGTAGAAGCCAACCTCACTTTGAAGCTAGGGACCTACATGGAACCCATTGGGGAAGGATATGCCCAGCTGAGACCCCTGAAGGGAGTAACTGCGGTCTTGTTAAGAACCTGGCTTTGACGGCTGAGATAAGCTACCCCGTGAGGAAGCGCGGTCTCCTTGAGAAACTGTACTCGCTGGGAGTCGTCCCGCTTTCGGAGATCATAACTAAGAGAAAGCATTATAGGACGAAGGTCTTTGTGGATGGCCTGCTCACAGGCTATCATACTAATGGGGAGAAACTTGTCGAGATCTTAAGAGACCTTAGGCGGAGAGGCGAGATAAGTCTCAGCATAAATGTAGCGCTATACAAGTTCCCACACATTCAAGAGGTCTGGATAAACACGGATGAAGGCAGAGTTAGGAGACCGCTGATAGTCGTTAAGGATGGGAAGCCCCTGCTAACCCAAGAGCACATTAAAGGATTGAAAGACAGAACCCTAAGGTTCAGAGACCTCCTCTCGCTGGGGATCATAGAGTTCCTCGACGCCGAGGAAGAGGAAAATGCTATCGTCGCTCTCAAACCCGAGGATGTAACCCAAGAGCACACACACCTCGAGATATGCCCATACGCCATGCTTGGAACAGTAGTCTCAATAATCCCTTACGCGGAGCACAATCAGTCTCCAAGAAACATCTACGAGGGAGCGATGGGCAAGCAGGCTCTAGGAGTCTTCGCGATAAACCATAATCTTAGGGTTGACTCAAGGTCTCACCTACTAGTCTATCCCCAGAAACCGATAGTCATAACAAAATCCATAGACATGCTAGATCTTTACAGCAGGCCGATAGGCCAGAACATGGTGGTCGCCATCTTGACCGGTCAGGGATATAACATGGAAGACGCCGTTGTGCTGAATAAATCCGCGGTCGAGAGAGGCTTAGCCCTATCCCTAAGCTATCGAGTCTACGAGGTTGAGGCGAGAACTTACATAGGCGGAGAGAAGGACGTTATCAGAATTCCAGAGCCGACCGTGAGAGGCTATAGGGGTGAGCACGCCTACAGAGTTCTAGATGCGGATGGTCTCGCCCACATAGAGGCTGACGTAAACGGTGGAACAGTCATAATAGGTGTTCAAAGCCCCCCAAGGTTCTTGGAAGAGTATCAGCGTGCTCCAGCTAGAGAACTTGTGTGGAGAGATTCCTCAGAGACTGTCAGACCCTCTGAGGCAGGAGTGGTTGAAACTATCTTCTTAACAAAAAATGAGGAGGGGAACAAGCTCATCAAGGCCAAGGTTAGATCTTTCTGCGTGGCGGAGATAGGAGACAAGTTCGCTTCGAGGCATGGTCAGAAAGGAGTTGTTGGGATGCTCCTACCTCAGGAGGACATGCCGTATACTGAAAGTGGAATAGTTCCAGATCTAATAATTAATCCGCATGCTTTTCCGAGTAGGATGACAATAGGACAGCTTCTCGAGAGCATAGCAGGAAAGGTTGGAGCGATTAAGGGCGAGTTTGTAGAAGGAACGCCGTTCATGGGCAAGCCCATAGAGGAACTGAGAGCGGAGCTTGAGAGACTCGGGTTCAAGAGCTCCGGTAAGGAAGTGATGTACGACGGGCTGACGGGAAAGAGGTATGAGGCGGAGATATTCATCGGGGTCGTTTACTATCAGAAGCTGCACCACCTAGTAAGGGACAAGATTCACGCAAGATCTAGAGGTAGGGTTCAGATGCTTACGAGACAGCCGACCGAGGGAAGAAGCAGAGGCGGAGGATTGAAGTTCGGGGAGATGGAGAGGGATTGCCTGATAGCTCACGGAGCGAGCTTCCTACTTCTGGACAGGCTTTTAGAGCAAAGCGACAGGTACACAGCACATTTCTGTAAGCTCTGCGGCCTCCCAGCATATTATGACCTGAAACAGGAGCGCTTCCTGTGTCCAATACACGGTAAGGACGCCGAGATAGCGATAGCCACCTTACCATACGCGTTCTATCTTCTCTTAGAGGAGATGATGAGCATGGGCATTAATCCTAGGCTATTATTCGGGGAGGAGGTGTGATCAGGATGGCGGCGTCCTTGGAAACGATCATAGGCGTGAAGTTCGGGATCCTGAGCCCCGAGACGATTAGGAGAATGTCCGTCGCCGAGATCTCGAACCCAGACACTTATGATGAAGATGGAATGCCCATCCCGACCGGGGTCATGGATCCGAGGCTTGGAACCCTAGAACCCGGCCAGAGATGCAAGACCTGCGGAAACACCTACTTGGGATGTCCTGGGCATTTCGGCCATATAGAACTCCCGGTTCCGATAATACACGTAGGCTTTGTCAAGCAGATTCACATGCTTCTGAGAGCGACGTGTAGATCTTGTGGAAGGCTTCTGATACCCGAAAACACTCTATTAAAGTATAGAGAGGAATTTGAAAGACTGAAAAAGGCAGATGGGCTCTCGGCGGAATTTTATTATCGGATCTTACAGAAGGCATTATCGGCTCAAACTTGCCCCTATTGTGATGAGAAGCAGTATAAGATTGAGCTTGAGAAGCCGGTGACCTTCATCGAGGTCGTGAACTCCGAGAGGAGGAGGCTTACCCCTCAAGTGGTTAGAGCTAGGCTTGAGAGGATAAGGGATGAAGACTTGGAGCTCCTTGGATTTGATCCAAAGGTTGCTCGGCCAGAGTGGATGGTTCTGACTGTTCTCCCAGTTCCACCGGTCTACGTGAGGCCTTCGATCACCCTCGAGTCAGGGTTCAGGTCTGAAGATGACCTAACTCATAAGCTCGTGGACATACTTAGGGTCGTTCAGAGGCTTAAGGAGAACATTAATGCTGGGTCCCCATCCCCAGTGATCGCGGAGCTCGCGGACCTTCTCCAATATCATATAAC
Organism: uncultured Nitrososphaeria archaeon; assembly: GCA_964540045.1. Taxonomy (GTDB): domain Archaea; phylum Thermoproteota; class Nitrososphaeria_A; order Caldarchaeales; family Wolframiiraptoraceae; genus Wolframiiraptor. The sequence continues at coordinate 2,958 of CAZILE010000056.1, forward strand.
AACCTACATCAATAACGAGGCGCCCGGAGTGGCTCCGGCAACTCATCGAAGTGGAAGGCCTCTAAAGACCTTGGTTCAAAGGCTTAAAGGAAAGGAGGGTAGGTTCAGGCTAAACCTGAGCGGGAAGAGGGTTGACTTCTCCGCGAGAACCGTGATTTCTCCCGATCCAAATCTCAGCATAAACGAAGTCGGGGTCCCCCTCGAGGTCGCTATGCAACTAACGGTTCCAGAGAAAGTTACGGAGTGGAATATTGAGAGGCTGAGGCAACTTATCAGGAACGGGCCCAACAAGTACCCTGGAGCCAAGTACGTCATCAGACCCGATGGGAAGAGAATTAGGTTATCCTATGTCCAAGATCTCGAGGAGGTTGCGAGCGCTCTTGAGCCCGGCTTCGTGGTCGAACGCCATCTCATGGATGGAGACATAGTCCTGTTTAACCGTCAGCCAAGTCTCCACAGGATATCTATAATGGCTCATGTGGTGAAGGTTCTTCCATACAAGACGTTCAGGCTGAACCTCTGCGTCTGTACACCATATAACGCTGACTTCGATGGAGATGAAATGAACCTACACGTTCCTCAGAGCGAAGAAGCTCAAACCGAGGCGAGAATACTCCTACTAGTTCAGAACAACATACTCTCTCCGCGCTATGGCGCTCCGATAATAGGGGCGATAAGGGACTTTCTAACTGCCGCGTATCTTCTCACTAAGGACGACACATACCTGACGAAGAAGGAGATGTCTTATCTTCTAGCGGCAATAGGATATGAGGGAGAGCTCCCCGAGCCCGAGGTGAAGAAGCCTGAGCCGAAGTGGAGTGGAAAGCAGCTCTTCAGCTTACTTCTTCCAAAGAACTTCAATCACACCTTCAGAGCCGCGTTTTCACCCGAGGTCGAGGTTGTGATCAAGGACGGAAAACTGGTTAAAGGGGTAATAGACAAGAATGCTATCGGAGTTGAGAAGGCGAACAGCATCCTCCACAGAATGATGAGCGAGTACGGCCCAGATCTTACCAGAGAGTTCATAGACAAGCTTGTGAAGCTGCTCAACACTTACCTGAACCTAAGAGGATTCAGCTTCGGAATAGACGACCTAGAGATCCCGTCCAAAGCTTACAGCGAGCTTGAGAAGGTCTTCGAGAAGATGAATCAGACTTTCGAGAAACTCGAGACCGACTACGAAAGGGGTAGGATAGAGGTTAGACCGGGAGAGACCCTCGAACAGGCCTTTGAGTCGAATATCCTCCAGATAGTTTCCCAGGCCAGAGAGGAGGCGGGAAAGGTCGCCAGGAAGTACATCAATAAGAATAGCTCGGCGGTGATAATGGCTAGAACTGGGGCTAGAGGTTCTCCGCTGAATATAGATCAGATGGTCGCCGTCGTGGGGCAGCAGGCGGTTAGAAGAGAGCGGATCAAGAGAGGGTTCACAGACAGGGTTTTAACGTTCTTCAAGCCCAAAGACCTCTCTCCAAGAGCCAAAGGCTTTGTCTACAAGTCCTTCACAGGCGGGCTCGATCCCATCGAATTCTTTTTCCACATGGCCGGAGGAAGAGACGGGCTTGTCGACACCGCGGTGAGAACCCAACAAAGCGGATACATGCAACGTAGGCTGATAAATGCTCTTGAAGCCCTCTACGTTGAATATGATGGAACTGTGAGGAGCATGGATGAGGGGAGGATAGTTCAATTCCTATACGGGGAGGATGGAGTGGACCCGATGAAGAGCTACCATGGAGAATCCATTAATGTAAGTACCTTAATCAATAGGATGAGACTTTCTAAACCCTCGAAGAACCCTGCCTCGAGGAGCGAGCTCAAGAAGCTAGCGAGTAGCTATGAGGATAAGCTACCACTGAAGACCATAGGTAGGATTATGGAGGAAGTCTTAAAGCGGGGTCTCTCTCTAAAGGATGCCGAATCCCTCTTCAAAGAAGCTTACCTAGAATACCTCAAGAACAGGATAGAACCCGGCGAAGCAGTTGGAATAGTTACTGCTCAGTCGATAGGTGAGCCAAGCACCCAGCTAACCTTAAGAACCTTCCACTTCGCAGGAGTCCATGAACAGTCAATCCTAAGGGGTCTTCCAAGGCTCATAGAGATAGTTGATGCGAGAAGAACTCCATCAACTCCCATGATGAGGATCCATCTCAAGAGGGAGTATGCTAAGAGCGCTGACGAGGCTCAGAAGATAGCTAAGCAGATAAAGTGCACGACGTTGGAGGATATAACCTCTGATGTCGGCTTAGACCTCAGGAGAAATGCGATCATAATAGTGTTGGATGATGCGGCGATGAGAAGCGAGGGCGTATTCGTGAGGCAGGTGGATCAAGCCATAAAGTCCCTTAAGCTCAAATACTCTAGGACTGGTAAGACCCTGACAATCTACGCGGACGAGAAGGAAAAGGATCTGGACAAGCTTAGATCGAAGCTCATGTCCTTAAAGGTCAAGGGCGTGGAGAAGATAACCAAAGCAATAGTTAGATACGAAAATGGAGAATACGTCATCCTAACCGAGGGCTCGAATCTCAAGAAGGTAATGCAGGTTCCAGAGGTGGATCATAGGAGGGTTTGGACGAATAATATCCGCGAGATAGCCTCTGTCCTAGGAATAGAGGCTGCGAGGGCCGCTATAGTGATGGAGCTTAAGCACGTCTTAGAAGAGCAGGGTCTAGACGTCGACGTACGTCATCTCATGATAGTCGCCGACATGATGACTCTAAACGGATCAGTTAAGCAGGTTGGAAGACATGGTGTTGTGAGGCTTAAGGAGAGCCCGCTCGCAAGAGCTGCCTTCGAGATAAGCGTCCAAACTCTGATAGATGCTGCGGTAAAGGGAGAGGTAGACCGACTGCGAGGAAACGTTGAGCGGATAATAGTTGGAAAGGAAGTTAAGGTTGGAACCGGCCTCGTATCTTTGCTGATGAGCTATCCCGGGATCGCCGATGGATCAGGAGCTGAGAAAGAGGAAGAGAAGAAGGAGTGAGGTGAATGTCAAAGCAGAAACCTTTAACCACCGAGATAAAGGATCTTCGAAGACATCTGGAGGTCATAGCCAGAACCGGTAAAATGATTTTCGGATTCAGGCAATCTCTTCTCTCCGTGTTACATAGAAAATCTAAGCTCGTGATCTTAGCAAGTAACTGCCCTTCAAGGCTTGAGCGCGAGCTAGTCATCGCATGCGAGATGACAAAAATACCTTACATAAAGGTGCCGATACCGGGAACTGAGTTAGGCTACATGGCTGGCAAGCCTTTCTCAACAGCAATAATCTCTATAATAGATCCGGGGAACTCAACGATTTTGAGCGAGGTTTCCCCAGAGGAAGAAGAGGCTTATTAGCTACTATCAACCGTGAATTGGAGGGCCCGCCTTGAGCGAGGGAATAAAGCTAACGGATAAAGAGATGCGGTATATCT
>CAZILE010000057.1:0-6231 GCA_964540045.1 uncultured Nitrososphaeria archaeon
ATCAGCCAGATCATGGAAAAATATTCTTCGATGGAAGAGATATTACCGGCCGGCCCCCTCACGAGATCTTCAGGCTGGGCGTCGCTAGAACCTTCCAAATCCCTCAGCCCTTTAGAAAGCTTACGGTCCTCGAGAACCTCTTAGTGAGCTATCCAAGTAATCCGGGTGAGGGCTTTCTATCGGCTTTGAGAAGAAAAAAGTGGATGAGGGTTGAAGAGGCTGCGGTTGAAAAGGCCTTCGACCTCATGAAACTCCTAAGCTTGGATCACCTCTGGGATCAGGAGGCAGGTAAGTTAAGCGGAGGCCAGATGAAGCTTCTCGAAATAGGGAGGGCTCTGATGTCTGGCGCAAAGCTCTTGGTAATGGATGAGCCCGTTGCAGGGGTGAATCCCGTGTTAGCGCATGAAATCTTCAGAAAACTTATGGAGCTTAGGGATCAGATGGGGTTAACGATATTCCTAGTTGAGCATAGACTTGAAATCGCTCTTCAGTACACAGATGAGGTTTACGTCATGGCCTCAGGCAGGATAATCTCGAGAGGTAAACCTGAGCGGGTGGTCATGGATCCTCAAGTCATAGAGGCCTATCTCGGGGGCTGAAAACCATGATCGAGGTGAAAGCGCTAAACGCGGGATATCAGAGGCTTCAAGTCCTCTTCGAAGTGAACGCCAGTTTTGACCGAGAAAAGATAAACGTCGTCGTAGGGCCAAACGGCAGCGGCAAGAGCACACTTCTGAAATCGATATTCGGTCTCACAACGATATACTCAGGCTCAATAACCTTTAATGGAAGGGAACTTGTGGGAAAGGCTCCACATGAAGTCGCGAGAATTGGTATAGCATATCTTCCCCAGACGGAAAACGTCTTTGAGAACCTCACTGTTGAAGAAAACCTCAGGATGGCAGGATACATTCTTAAGGCAAATGAGATTGAAGAGAGAATCAAAGAAGTACTAGAATTCTTCCCAGTGGTTAGAAGATATTGGAAGAGAAAGGCCAGGCTCCTAAGCGGAGGTGAAAGACAGATGGTCGCGATGGCGATGGCGCTTATCAGGAGGCCAAAGGTCATGTTATTTGATGAGCCAACAGGTGGCCTAGCTCCCAAAATAGCTAACGAGGTTCTCTCTAAAATAATCGAGCTAAGAGATACGCTAAACATGACGATAATTCTGGTTGAGCAGAATGCGAAAAGGGCTTTGGAGATAGGGGACAAAGCATACCTGCTTGTTGGTGGTAAACTAATCTTTGAGGGAGGATGTGATGAGCTTCTGAATCACCCACAATTCTCAACCCTTTACCTTGGCGTAAAAAGTTGAACTAAATCACATGACCTCAAGAACAGAACTCTTACACAAGGTTCTGGAGGCAATTCTCAAGCTTTCACCCTCAAACCGGAGCATAAACTTGGAGGATATCTCCAGTTATACGTTGATCTCGAGAGAGCAGGTTCGCGAGATACTTAACACGTTGAATCTTTCAGAAGAAGATCTGCCGCTCAGAGGAGAGAAGAAGGTCGAATTGGTCTTGAGAGGTTTAAGGCTTGGGATAAATGGAGAAGTACTTGCGAGATATTTGAGCTGGAGAGAATTTGAAAGCCTCGTAACTAGACTTCTCTCAGAGGTAGGCTATGAGGCTGTGTGGAATGTGAGGCTATCTCATGAAAGAAGGCGAATTCAACTGGATGTATTAGCATATAATGGTAGTTTGCTATTGATTATAGATTGTAAGCGATGGAATAGACCTCCGTCACCTTCGGCCGAGTCGAGCATTAAGGAGAGTCAGGAGAAGAAAATGTCCTTCCTCAAGGAATTAGTTGAGAATATTGGTTGGGAAGGAAAAACGCACAATGTGTATCTCGTCCCCATCGTGCTCTCACTATACCAGCCTTCGAGACCTATCCTAGAAGGACACGTCTTTGCATCAATAAGAAATCTCAGTAGCGTGATATCGTTTGTAGAGAATTCTTTCTTCCGGCTTAGGAGCGAGGTACTTAAGATCTCTAAGGATCTTACGTTGACTGATATCCTTCAGAAGCTGAAAAAGCGCTGATGCTCATCACCCATTTGGAGGTTCTTCAACATTCTCTCCGTAAATTTATGCTTTCATGAGAGAAGGCTTAAATCCGAGGGTTAATGTCGTTGATTCGAGGGGGCTATGATCTGGGCTGAGTTCGAGGAGGAGTTCGAGGAAGAGGAAGAAGAATGGGACGAAGAGGAGTGGGAAGAGGAAGAAGAATTATAGAAGGTTAATATCTGATTAACAAAAATTCTTTTTCTCGCTTTCCAGATTTGCTCTCTCTATGGATAAACTCTTGCGGGCGTTCTCGGGAACAGGCAGGCATCTCTGATATGAGGTAGCTTTAGGAGCCACCAAAGCATCCGCTCTACTCCGAGGCCGAACCCACTATGGGGAATTGATCCGTATTTCCTCAAGTCCAGATACCATTTATAGTCGTCTGGGTTTAAGCCCTCCTCCCTAATCCTGCTCAACAGTTCTTGGTAATCGTGGATTCTCTGTCCTCCGCCGACCACTTCTCCATATCCGCCTGGCGTGAGCAAGTCAGCGTTTCTACAAACTTTCGGGTCAGCTGGATCGGGCATATGATAGAATGCCTTAGCTTCTTTAGGCCAGTGAGTAACAAAGAATGGTTTTTCAAACTCCTTTGATAGCTCCCGCTCTTCATCAGCTCCAAGATCGTCGCCCCACCTCATCTCAAACCCTTTTCTTTGAAGTCTTTCCAAGGCTTCAGAATATCTTATCTTAGGGTAAGGTGGCTTAGCGACATCCGGATCGAGCTTTACATTAAGCAACTCGAGCTCTTTCTCAGCAGATTCATAAACTCTGAGCACCATGGCATAGAAGAGATCTTCAACGATTTTCATCAAGTCCTCAAGCTCTGCATAAGCGATCTCTGCCTCAAGATGCCAGAACTCGGTGAGATGCCTTCTCGTTCTGCTCAGCTCGGCTCGGAAGCTAGGTTGAATACTATATACCTTCTCCAAGCTGTAGATTGCCGCCTCCTGATAAAATTGAGAACTTTGAGTTAGATAGGCCTCCCTTCCGAAGTAATCCACCTTGAATAGGGTGGCACCTCCCTCGACCGCTGCGGTGATGAAGCTCGGGCAGTGTATCTCAACAAAGCCGTTTTCCTCAAACCATTGTCTAGCAGCTTTCAAGAGCTTTGCCTTGATCTTCATTATCGCCGCAACCTTAGGACTTCTGATGTGGAGATGCCTATTGTCGAGCAGGAACTTTATCTTAATGCCCTTCCTTATCGGAAAATCTTCCAAGCTGACCCCGACAACCTCTAGGGTCCTACATCCTATCTCCACACCATCGGGCGCTCTTGGGTCATGCCTTATGACTCCTGAGATTTTCACGGCGGATTCCCTAGAGAGCTTTTCAGCTTCCTTGAAGCAAGAGTCCGGAACAATTCCATGCTTCACCGCAACCTGGATCGTCCCGCTTCCATCCCGTAGATCCAGAAAGATAAGACCGCCGTGAGACCGCTTATTTCTTACCCATCCCCATAGCTCAACCTCCGATCCCTCTGGAAGCCGCTTAGCATCCTCCACGTAGACCTTCTTCAACATTTACCCTAACCTAGCTAAAAGCCAATAAGACTACCTTTTTTGCATTTATCTCAGCATAAAGATGAAGGAAAGCTAGAAAACCTTACAGCCCACGGGGACCTCTTTCTGAGGGATTATGGGCACTACCTCGTTCTCGCTCACGACCGCTGCAAGAAGCATGCACTCTGACAAGATCCCTCTGATCTTCTTAGGTTTGAGGTTCACTATGAAGACGAACTGCTTTCCTGTAAACTGCTCGGGTTCATAGATATGGCCAAGCCCGGCTACGGACTGCTTCTTGAATTCTCCGAAGTCAACCTCGAATCTCAGCAGCTTAGCTGCGCCTTCGACCCTTTCCGCCGAAATAACCCGTCCAACCCGGATGTCTAGCTTCTGGAAATCGGAAAAATCGACTTCAGCCATTTATCCCACCACACACGAGATCAGTAGTCGGAGAAGCTCATTAAAATTGTTTCCCCTAATTTTTAGCCTCAAGATTGACGTGTAAATTTTCCGAAAGTTTTTTATATAACTTAGATCTATTTAAAACCGACGGGTGAAGACCTAAATGGCGCGGAAGAGGAAAGCTAAAAAGACTTCGGCAAGAAGAAAGAAAACTACAAAGAGAAAGAAAGCAGCTAGGAGGAAGAAAGCAGCTAGAAAGAAGACCACTAGGAGGAAGACCACAAGGAGGAAGAGAGCGGCTAAGAAGAGAGTTAGAAAGGCAAAACCAAAGGCTAAGCCTGCGGCGCCTGCTCCGCAGGAGGCAGTTGAGAGCATTTAAACCAGTAGACCGGCTTTATTCCCCACTTTTTTATCCCTTTAATTTCCGTCTAATAGAGCATGTAGCTGTCTTCCAGGTCTTTTTCTCTCATTAAACGCTCCTTTATCGTCTCTAACAGTTGGCCTGTTACCGCGGAGATTATCATAGGAGCTATTAAGATGAACCCGAGGTCCATTGGTCTCGCTATTAGGTCTTTTGCTAGACTGCTAATTGTCATAAGCCAGGTGTGCTGGTCTGGCCAAACGGGCGCTGAGAGAAAGAGAGACCCTATCCACAGGATTATTATGGTTGCCGAGGTTAAGAACATCGCCTTCGCCGCGCCCCCGCCGCTTTTAAGCAGGAACCCCACGAGATAGCTGGCAAATAGCCAGAGTAGGAGGGGAATTATTCCCAAGGAGGGGAAGCCCCCGATCGCGGGGTATCCAAGGGCTGAGGAGAGAGGTGCTAACAACGGGCTATAAGTCTTTAGAAGAACCATGAAGAGATTGAACTGACCTGAGGCTTGAATAGCGGGTTCGTTAGCGCTTAGTATTAATCCTCCAAGGGTCATTATCCCCAGCCCTAGACCATAGCCTAAGATCGCTCTAGCCATCTTCCTAAAGACCACCTGAGAAATTGGAGAAAAGGATTTTCCTCAGATCCTGCCGGAGATCTTAACAGGCGAGTCCTACGTAATTATCCTGGGAATATCCATTATCTCAGTATATCCTATTTTAACAAATCAAATGATGGCTGAACGTGCTCCTTACAAGCTTCTGAGAGGTCGAGAAGATTAAGAAAATTGATTTGTTCTCAACTTCCAAATCATGCTCTCCTTTGGAAGAGTCTTTCTTTCGAACTGCTTCAGATAAAGCTTTTCAATCTTCTGAATAGTATCCGCCTCCTCCGGTCTCTTATCATCTCTAATTCTCATTATTCTCGCAAATCGGAGAGCATATCCCGATGGATACTTAGGGCTTTTCTGAATCTCATTATACGCTATCTCAACAACGATTTTCGGCTTAACCCTTACGGTGTAGCCATCGTCGCTTAACCTAAGTTCTAGAAGCCTCTTCGTGATCCACTCGAACTCCTCGTCTGTCAGTCCCTTAAACGTCTTTCCTACGACATCGAAGCCCCCGGTCTCTGGGTTGTATGCTGCTAAATGATAATTGCTAAGCCATCCAGTTCTTCTTCCATGACCCCAATCCGCAGCGACTATCACTAGATCCAGCGTCTCAGCAGGCTTGAGCTTAAGCCAGAGCTTCTCTCTCCTTCCAGGTCTATAGGGCGAGCTGAGCTTCTTAGCTATCAGCCCCTCATGCCCTTCCTTGATCGCGCTTTCCATGAACCTTTGAGCCTCGCTCCAATCGCGTGTAATGAGCATCGGAGCCAGGTATTCAGGAGGAACTATTCTCTCGAGTATTCGCCTTCTCTCTAGATATGGTTTGTCTAGGAGTTCCTGACCATTCAAGTGAAGTATGTCGAAGAGCCATAGTCTTAGTGGAATCCTCTTAACCTCCTCCGGAATACCTTTAATTCTCCTAAACCTTCTCAAGAGCTCTTGGAAGGGCATGGGCCTTCCGCTTGCATCCACGGCCACCACCTCTCCGTCAAGAACCGCCTCCCTCACCCCTGCTGAGAATTTCTTAACCTGTTGGATTATGTCCGGAAGGCTTTCAGTAACCTCGCTTAATCTTCTAGAGAAGACCCTCACATCATCATTCTTAATATGAATTTGAACTCTGGCTCCATCAAACTTATACTCGAAAGCGAGGGGTTCGCCAGATTCCCCTAAAAGCTCTTTAAGGTCATTGTGCATCTCAGCCAGCATGGGTCTTATCGGCCTAAAAATCTCAAGTCTTACTGACCGTATTCCCTCTTCCCCCTTGGTTAC
>CAZILE010000058.1:0-6123 GCA_964540045.1 uncultured Nitrososphaeria archaeon
GGTGGTCGTGGGTTCGAATCCCACCGGGCCCATGAAGTCTAAAAAGAGAAAAGCAAATTTATCTGCCCTTCTTGCTATAGAGCTGATAAGGTAGAGTAAAGATCTTAACCGCGCCGGTTGAGTCTCTTTGATCAAATCCCGCCGCCTTCAAGCTTCTTATCTCGGGTGCGAAAAGCGCATTCGGCGACTCTCTCTCAATTATCTCGAAAGAACCCTTCTGAAGTCTGATGGTTATCTTTCCGCTTACCCATTTCTGGGTTGAGTCTATGAATGCGTCCAGATCCTTTCTTAAGGGGTGGAGCCACATTCCATGATAAACCATATCCGCCCACATGTTATCGATCTGCCTCTTCAATCTCAGCTGCTCCTTCGTTAGGGTTAGATGCTCTAGGTCTGCATGAGACGTCAGAAGAATTGTCGCGGCTGGCGCTTCGTAGATCTCCCTGGACTTGAACCCGATTATGCCGTCCTCGAGTATGTCTATCTTGCCTATTCCATATTCTCCGGCGATGTAGTTCAAGTCTATTATCATCTTCACAGGATCTGCTATTCCATCTACTTCAATTGGGATGCCGTTCTCGAACCTTATCGTCAGCTCCCTGGGTTCATCCGGCGCCTCCTCGAGAGGTTTCACCCAATAATATTCTTCGGGTGGACACGGTGTCTTAAGATCTTCAAACTGCCCGCTTCCGATTGAATGCGCCCAAAGGTTCACGTCCCCACCTATCTTCCCCCTAGGTCTCCTGACTTCTATCCCATGCTCCTTTAGCATTTTCTCCTCCTGCATCCGCGTTAGGTTCAATTCTCTAACTGGGGCTATCACCCTGAGATTCGGGCTAACGTACTTGAAGGCTACCTCAAGCCTAAATTGATCATTTCCCTTGCCCGTCGCGCCGTGCGCAACTGCCTCGATTCCCTCTTTTACAGCTATTTCCGCGGTCTTCAGCCCTATCAGCATCCTCGTCATAGACGTTGCGACTGGATATCCTTCATAGCTTCCATTTGCTTTGATACATCGGTGGACATACTCCTTTACGTACTCCTCCTTGGCATCGATTAGCCTCAAGTCTATTCCAAGTCTCTCCGCTCTTTCTTTTGCGAGCTCGATCTCTTCCTCCCCCTGGCCGACATCGACTAGGACGCCAACAACTTCCTCAAATCCATAACGCTCCCTCAGAAGAATAGCTATCAAGGTTGAATCCAATCCACCTGAATACGCAAGAGCAACCCTTTTCCCAATCATTCTCTTGATCAGCTACAAGTTTTCCCTCTAATAAACCTTTAATCGAAGGATTCGCTATAATCTAATATTTTAATTAAAGATTCTTTGAAAAATTGATTAGCATTTGAAAGACTCTTTCTTACATTCCCCAGCCTTTCCCGGAACTCCTCGATCATCTTTTCCCTCTTTTCGAGCTGCCTCCTAATTTCTGAAAGAGTGGATGCTCCTCGCGTAACCCTAAGTTCGGGAACCTTCCGCGCGTTCATGATGGTCTCGAATATGCCGTTGGGAAGCATAATCTCTCTTCCTAAAACCTCCCTGGCGGTCTTCGATAGATCTGCTTGAGCTAAACTCTTTAGCGGCTTTCCAGCTTCGTGAAGCCTCTTCACTAATACTCCCACGAGCTTATGTGCCTCTCTGAGCGATAGGCCCGCATATTTTATCAAGACCTCAGCGAGCTCTATTGCCGGAGCATAACTTTCCGCGGCTGATTCAAGAAGCCTTTCCTTCTTGAACTTTACTTGGCTTATTGCTTTGGCCATTATCTTGAGCGAGCGATGCGTCTCCCTTAACGCCTCCCAGATCAGCGGCTTCCCCTCTTGAAGATCTCTATCATAGCCTGTTGGAATGCCTTTCATCAGGGTTAACGATCCGGTAAGAAGCCCTATCACCTTCGCGGTCTTCGCTCTTAGAAGCTCTAAAATGCATGGATTCTTTTTATGAGGCATCACGCTAGAGGGTGATGCGAGGCTATCAGGAAGTTCGATGTAATCAAACTCGCTCGAGGACCAGATTATCAAGTCCTCCGCGATCCTACTCAGATTAGCCATCATTATTGCGGCGACCGAAAGCGCTTCCAAGATGAAGTCCCTAGAGCTTACAGCGTCCACCGAGTTCTCCACCAGCCCCTCGAAGCCGAGAAGCCTTGCTACTAAATCCCTATCTAAGGGGAGCGTTGAGCCCGCGATCGCGCATGCTCCAAGTGGAGACTTATTCACCCTATGGTAGCAGGATTCTAATCGTTCGATGTCTCTTAGTAAGTGATCTAAGTGGGCTAGGAGATATTGTGAGACATAGCCTGTCTGTGCTTGCTGGAGGTGAGTATGGTGAGGCGTTATTGTGTCGAATTCTTTCTCGGCTTTCAGGATAAAGCTATCTGCAAGACTTAGAGCCGCCTCCCATGCATCTAAGAGATATTTTCTAGTTCTTAACCTTAGATCTAGGGCTATCTGATCATTCCTAGACCTCCCAGTGTGAAGTTTTCCACCTACCTCCACTCCAAGCTTTTCGACGACCTTCGTTTCAATGAACTCGTGAATATCCTCAAACCCTCCTTCAGGCTTAAGTTCTCCGCGTAACGCCTTCTCCTTCAGCTCCTCCAGCACCCTGAGAATCTTAGCGGCATCCTTCTTCGAGATTATCTGTTGCTCGCAGAGCATTATGACGTGAGCTTCAGTTCCTCTAATATCCTCCAAGAGTATTTCCTGATCTTCGGTGAGAGATGATAGATAGGATAAGGCTTCCTCGTCTACCACGCCCAGCCTTGACCTGTAGATGCTCTCCCGACCGGCGCCCATTCTCGCTTACTCTCCAACTACCCACTAAATAACCGTGCCGCCTACTCCTCGAGCTCAACGCCATCTCTCTTATAGGTGTGCAGAACTATCGAGGTGACCGTGCTCTTCACTCCTGGGGTCTTCAGGATCTTATCCTTTAGGAAGCTTCTGAACTCCTCGATACTCTGAGTATTGACGATTGCGATTATGTCATATTCTCCTGTAACCTCATAGACGTCTACCGTTTCGGGAAACTTCACTAAATGCCTGCTGACGTTTTCCAGTTGGCTCGATTCCGCGATTATGTGGATGAAAGCTCTGACTGCTGCTTTCTCGATCATGGCCCTTCTCAAGCCGAGCAAGAACCAGGGGGATATTAAGCATTCACTCCGTCACCCTCTTTAGGAGCATTATTTTTCCCGGATGCTTCAACATTATCGAGTGCACTCTCTCATCGAAGCCTTTCTCCAGCTTCGCCTTCCCGAATCCCCTGACTATGTAGGCCAGGAAATCAACCTCGCCTCTGCTGATCACCTCCTCCAAACACTCCGCGAAATCTCCAAGCTTGACATCATAATCTGTTTCATACCCCATGGACTGAAGTTCTTTGGAGATGGAAGCGAGTGCCTCCTCCGCGTCCTTTCTTAGGACCTCTATTTCCTCGACCTTGTGGTTGTTGGTAACCACGGTGGGCAGATCGATTACGCTGATGAGCTTTAGAGAGAACCTTTTGTCAAGCGCCTTGGCCACCGACTTCTTAATGAACTCCGGATTATCGTATGGGCGGACCAGAACCGCCACCCTCATTCTGTAGCCGGCCGGGATCACCAAGTCTCTCTCTTCCCTGCTCAAGATCGGCCTATGAGAGATCCTTCTAACGAGAGCGTATATCATGAGACCTGTTATCATCCAGATTAGCCCGAAGAACCTTCCTGCCGGATGGAGGAGGACGACTAATACCCATACTCCGGCGGTTCCCGCAAGCCCTAGCAGACCTATGATCGGAAGCTCGATCACCCCTCTTCCGCTTCTCAGCCTAACCGAGAATGGAATCTTCCATGGCCTGTGAACCTCACTATCCCTGCTTCTTAACATCAGTAGGCTGACCATTAATAGGAAGTAGCTCAAGCATGCGCCGAAGTTGTAGAGGCTGGCGAGAAGCGGGATGTCGCCCGGCAGGGATAAGAAGAGACCTATCAAGCCGAATAAAAGCACGGTCCTAGTCGGCGTTCTGAACCTCGGATGAACGTAATAGAGCCAGCGTGGCAACAGATTGAATTTCCCCATGCTAGCGGTGAGCCTGGAGACCCCGACGACCCCCGTGTTGGCGGAGGCCAAGCATAAGACAAAGGCCGCGAAGGATACCACGAGCGAAAGCGGTTTCCCTATACTTGGAAACCTGCTCACGAGCACGGCCACCGGATTCTCATAGGCTGATCCCAATACTCTCCACTCGAGAACACCGATTGAGAGAACGCTGAACAAGATTACGGATAGCGGAACAGCCACCACGCAGAGCTTTGCTGCTCTTGGGATCCACTTGTGAGGCCTTTTGGTTTCCTCAGCGGCCTGCGCTATTGACTCTATTCCTATGAAAGATGCCATGGCTAGAGTGAGCCCGTAGAGGAAGTTATTGCTCTTAATGTCAAAGACTCCTAAGTAACCAACTTCACTTAGGGGGACGTCGTTCCCGATGTTAACTATCTGATCAAAGAATAGCTTAAGATTAAAGGCCGTTCCGAATCCTAAGGCTAAGATCAGGATTTGGATGAATAAGCCTAATGCTACTAACATCGAGATGAAACCCGCGGAGTACTTTATCCCAATATAGTTTATCAAAATGAGTAAAAGAACCAGAAGAGCAGCAATCAATCCCAGACTCGGCACAAATAATCCGAAAAGGCTTACCGACATTTCTCTAACCCCCGGAATCAGATATTTGAGATAGCCGGCAGCCGCCGCCGAGAATAACGATATATCGATTGTGTAATCGAGCAATATCGCCCAGCCTGCCAGAAATCCCATGAGCGTATTTGAGGCTCTTATGGCGTAAACTTGAACTCCCCCGGCGTAGGGGTAGGTTGGAGCGAGCTCTGCATAAGCGAGACCTATTGTTACGTATATCAGGCCTGCTATTATGAAAGCATAGGGAGCGGCTCCGCCAGCATAGAGCGTAACGATTCCAAGTGCTATGAAGATATCTGCGCCTACGTCTCCATATCCCATCGCGAAGGAGCCGAACCAGCCGACCTCCCGCTTAAGCCCCACGCCCTCCCCAGACCTAGACCCCAATCTCTCAAAACCTAAGCCCATCTCCAAAGAGACCACCTTAATAACCTAATCCCGCATGAAATCCATCTATCTGGAATGCTCCGATCTTCTCGTAACACCAAGAGAACCCGCGAGGAAAAGACCTGTAGCTGAATCAGCCTCCTCGATTAAGAGTTCCGCAAAAAAGAGAATGGGTTATAGTTGACCTTAGGCCTTTCTCCGATCTAGGATGTGTTCGATGATTATGGGAGACGAAGTCGCTCCTATGGCTATGCAGGATATAACCGTCAGCGCCGAGGCCACAATCATCAGCACCGTTGATGAGAAAGCCTCAGCAACCGTGAACAACGTTAAGCTCAGCAATAAGGCCAGGATTATGCTACGCAATCTCAGAGATGGAAATCTTCCCCGCCACCATTTCCATAGAAGCGCCGCAGCCGCTAAGATCGGCGAGATATAGATTAACCCTATCAAGAAGCTTGCGATCAATCCAGATATGAGAACCGCTAGCTCCGGGATCGCGGAGAATGGTTGAGCTGCGATGCGCGAGAGCTCTAAGGAGTATATGAGGGGATAAATCGACACTCTCACAAGACCTCTCAAGGCCGGGTTTTCGTATTCTGCTCGGGCTATATATGGGCTCCAGGAGTAGTAGAATGTGTTGAACGCTTTCATGAAGTTCTCTCCCGCAAACGTCTTCATCACGAACTCGTCCCTAAATCCCCTCAATACCTGAACCTGTGGAGCTAGCTCAGATCCAAAAGCGGCAGTTGCTATCAGGCATCTCGGCCATCCTTCTTGCGTCTTCACGCTCTCAAAAGTCTTGGTAACGGTTCTTGTTACGACGTACCTAGAGAAGGTGGTTACAGTTGTTGTCGCATAAGACTTTAAGGTTCTTGTAACCGCGGAGTAAACGGTCTTAGTTTTACCAGGCTTAGTTACGGTAAGTGTCTTCACCATAGTCTTCGTCACGGTCGATCCAGGAGAGGCTGCTGTCTTAGTAACGGTCTCGGTCTTAGTTATGGTTGCGGTGGCTCCGGTTCCCGGAATTGTAGAGGTTGTGGTAATGGTGGT
>CAZILE010000059.1:0-6117 GCA_964540045.1 uncultured Nitrososphaeria archaeon
TATAATATTACTCCAATCCCTGATCCTAGAAGCTTCAGAAGCATGGATTCTTGGATCGAGGCCTCTAGGGCAATTGTTCAGTTTCTCAAGGGCGGGTTCTGTATCCAGATTAGGGCTGGCAGGCTTTCTAAGGCTTTGAGCGATGCGATATATGTTGCGGAGAACCTGGCAAAATCCAATAAGTATGGAGTGATCTCTATCAGCAAGGCTTAAGTTTTCTTTGCCTTAAGGATGAGAATGGCCTTTGCTAGATCTCCGTTAGCCTCGATTAGGGCATTTCTCGCTTCCTCTTCGCTGACCCCAGCTTGAGCGGCAACCAGCATGACATCCTCTTCTACAGGCTCATATTTCTCCTCCTCAGCCTTACCTTCCACCCGCTCCCCACCAATCACCTGATATATGCTCTCATTCTCTATCCTCATCTCTAGGACATTGGGCCCCTCAATGATTATCTCCTGGTCAGCAAACCTTATCACTACTTGATCAGCCTTACCAAGCTCTTTGACATCAAGACCTAAATTTCCCAGCATTCTTGCCTGCAATCTCCTCAGCTGTCTGGGAGAAAGCTTCTTCATCTGTCTCGGCTAATATGTTAACTGAGAGGATTTAAGTCTTCCAAGCCTTTCTCACCTTAAGAATCACGCCATGTTTCATGTCCCTGATAGTTTGAGTGGAGACCACGGCTCTCCCTACCGCTAGCAGCCTCCCGTTTTCGCTCTCGACTAAAACCTCGTCGCCAGGTCTTATCTTCTCCGAGCAGACTACCAAGTCCTTAGCGGTCGGGTTCATGCCGTTCATGATCTTTTTCACTTGCTCACTTCTGATAACGATTCTCGCAGCTCTTTCACCGAGAGCCTTTCTCAACCTTTCAGCCCCCTTTAAGGTAAGCGCTATCAAGTTATCCGGATACCTAACCGTTGCAATCAATTCGTCTCCAAGATATACATAACGAGGTCTTCTAGTCCTTTTAGACACCTCGACCCTACAGCCGTTTGGGAAAAGTTTCTCACCAACGCCTTTGCCAAACTGATAGTCTGCTATATCGCGGACGATCCTTAACAATACTTCATGCGACCGCCCTGAAGCTGTCATTATCAATTCTCCTCCGTAATTTTTCGGCAAGCTGAATCGGCATCTCTGCATCGAGTTTAATGAACTCATCATCATAGCTCACCATGTTTACCTTTGACAACCTGAATATTTCATTCAACATCCTCATCGATTCATCCGTATAAGGTAACATGGTCTCCACTTTAACAAATCCCCTAAGGAGATCTGAAGCACATCTCTGGAGCTTCTTAAGCCCCCAACAATACTTGGCTGAGATCAAGACGTGAGGCAGCTCCAAATCCAGCTCTTTAATCCTCCTTTCTGCCTCCTCTAAGCCCACTAGGTCAACTTTATTTAAAACTAATAGCATTGGGACATCATGCGCTCCAATGCTATAGAGAGTTTGGAGAGAAGTCTCGATCTTCTCTCTAAGCTTCGGCATTGGGTCTGATACGTCGGCGACCAGTAATATGAGATCCGATAGGGCTATCTCCCTGAGAGTGGCGTAAAAAGCTTCTATCAGAAGGGTTGGCAGATTCTTTATGAAGCCGACTGTATCCGAGAGGAAGACGGGCTTGCCTGCCATCCTAGTTATCCTTGTAGTCGGAGTTAGAGTTGTGAAGAGCTGGGAGTCTATTCGAACCTTCTCCCTGGTTAGTGTGTTAAAGAGCGTTGACTTACCCGCGTTCGTGTAGCCCGCTAGAGAGACTAGAGGTAATCCTCGCTTCCTTCGCTCAAGCCTAATCAAATCCATATGCTTCTTCAAATTCTCAAGTTTCCTAGTTATCGATATAATCCTTCTATGAATCTCATCGTAATAGACATCAGCTTCATATGCTCCAAGACCGTGAAACCCGGGCTGCTCCCCTTTCTTTGCCAGCCTAACCTTCTCCTTCGCTCTCGAAAGCTCATACTTCAGCTCGGCCAGTTTTATCTGCAACTTTGCTTCGAGGCTACTTGCGTGAAGGCTGAATATCTCTAAGATCAGCTTGGTTCTTGTGAGTATGGGGACCTTAAGGGTTTTCGCTAAGTTATACTCTTGAACGGGTTTTAATTCATTCTCGAATATCACCTTCTGAATTCCAAGCTCTCGCACTATCTTCTTCAACTCCTCAACTTTGCCGGGGCCAATATGATATTCCGGGTGGGGCGGTCGCACTTGCTTAAGCTCATAAGCCACTTCATATCCAGCGGTTTTACAGAGCTCCCTAAGCTCAGCAAGATTATCTTCCTCCCCTCTGAAAACTCGGTGAACTATCGCAGCTCTCACTCTAGTTCTGGACATCATTCCTCAAAACTACTTTAAAACCTTGACCCTTTTCACGGTTATTCTCGATCGCTTTTCTTCAGCAAGTCCCCCAACCTTATTCCTCCCGAACTCCTTCCTTTTGTGACATATTTCTCGGATCCGTAGAGCGGCTCCTCAGCTGGAACGAGCAGCATAACTCGGAGAAACTTTTCTAGCTTTCTCGCAAGGCTTATCGACGGCCTAAATTCGCCCGACTCGATCTTCTTTATTATTGTCGCCTTTTCGCCAATCTGCTTAGCAAGCTCCTCTTGGGTCAGGCCGAGGCTCACCCTAGCTTTCCTCACGATCTCATTATAGTCTTCCACGATCTCAAGATCCTCTCCCGGCAAGCTTCTGTTAGACCTTCTAGTCTTCCGCATCCCTACATAGTGAGAGACAACAGCTATTAAGTCTAGCTTGACGCTGAGTAGGTTAATAAGGTGGAGGATCCGAAATCCCGCGAGAATGGGAGATCCCAAGAAGCCTAGAAAGCAGTATGAGACGCCTAAGCATCCTTGGAAAGCTGATAGGCTGGCGGCTGAGCTTCAGCTCATAGGAGAGTATGGTTTGAGGAATAAAAAGGAGCTTTGGAGGGCTGAAACAATCCTAAGAAAGATTCGAACGCACGCGAGAAGGTTGTTCGCCTTAACTGGAGAGCGGAGGACCGTGGAGGAGAAAGCCCTCATAGGGAGGCTCTACAGGATGGGGCTTGTGGACGAAAACGCCACGGCGGATGACATTTTAAGGCTCACGGTGAAGGACATCCTCGAGAGAAGGCTTCAAACCATAGTATACAGGCTCGGCCTCGCTAGAACAATTTACCAGGCTAGGCAACTAGTTGTTCATGGACACGTTTACATTGGAGACAGAAAAGTCAGAGCGCCAAGCTATCACGTGATGAGAGGTGAGGAGAGGCTCATTAGGGTCGCAATACCGATAGCCGCTCAGCCAGGCCAAGAGCAGGCCAGCGGTGGAGAGAAATAAACCTAAGTTAAGAAGTTAAGATCTGAGAATATAAATTAGATGAGGAAGTTCTCCTAGGAATTTTCGCAAGGCTAGATCAACTGCATGAGGAGATCCAGGAAGGCATATCACAGCCTTATCCTTAACGACCCCCATGGTGGCTCTGCTTAAAGCCGCGGCGGCCCCTATCTCCTGAAAGCTCAGCCATCGGAAGAGCTCACCGAAGCCTTCGACCTCCCTCTCGAAGAGCGGCTTAACGGCCTCTATCGTTACATCTTTCTTCGAGAACC
This sequence comes from uncultured Nitrososphaeria archaeon, assembly GCA_964540045.1. Lineage (GTDB taxonomy): Archaea > Thermoproteota > Nitrososphaeria_A > Caldarchaeales > Wolframiiraptoraceae > Wolframiiraptor. Next base: position 3,592 of record CAZILE010000059.1, read on the forward strand.
CAGTTCCCCCTATGAAGATTATCACATCTAGATCCTCATCCTCCAATAGACTTCTGAGCTTCGACCTAATCATGTCCACATTATCGTCCACTAGGTCTCTGATTCTCACCACATGGCCAGCGTCCTGAATAATTGAGGCTCCAATTTCCTGTGATTCATCGGAGAAAGGCTCGCCTCTAAGTCTGGCCATATATCTCGAACTGCTAACAGTTATCAAGGCGAAATTCAGGATCTTTGGAGCTTTCTCTTCATGCTCGCTTTTCGGAAGATTCATCCTCCCTCTTCCTCTTCTCAATAACCTTTATCCAAGCAACCTCCGTCTCCGGATACTGGCCGCGATCATCTTTCTCATATTTCTTAACGACGTCCCATATATTGAGCAAAGCAGCCGAGACCGCGGTTAAAGCCTCCATCTCTACCCCGGTCTTCTCGTGAGCTACAACTCTTGCCTCCACCTCCACTCCATCATCCTTTATTGAGGCGGTTATGTCGACGTGCTCAAGCCTTAGAGGATGGCAGAGCGGTAGTAGCATGGGTGTCAATTTCGCGGCGTTTATCCCAGCGAGCCTAGCGACCTGAAGTGGGTCGCCCTTCTCCACTTCACCCGCCTTAATTCTCCTAATTGTCTCGTGCTTAAGCTTAATGAAGCCCCTGGCGATCGCCTCCCTTCTAACCATCGGCTTCTTCGAGACATCCACCTGCTTTATCTCCACCACAACCCCTCCACATAACGTCTCACTCACGGAGGTTAATTAACTTGCTGAGATCGGATGAGGAGAGCGGAAATACTCTTAAATCAAGCATCCCAAAAACTCTGGAGATGAAGTTTCTGTATGCTCCCTGGAGAATGGCTTATATAAAGAAGTTTTCCGAGAAATGTTCTGAATGCTTTCTTTGTAAAGCATCTAAAGAGGATCGGGATGCCGAGAACTTGGTGGTCTATAGGGGAGAGAAGTGCTTTGCGATCCTAAACAGGTACCCATACAATAACGGGCATCTAATGATAGCGCCATATAAACACGCTTCGAGGCTCGCAGACCTAGATGAAAAGGAGTTAACCGAGCTTATGAAGTTGATCAAGCTCTCAATCGACGTCTTAGAAAAGGAGTATAGGCCCGATGGATTTAACGTCGGCTTGAACTTGGGTAGGGCTGCGGGCGCCGGGCTTGAAGATCATCTCCATTTCCATATAGTTCCGAGATGGATTGGAGACACAAACTTCATGCCAGTGATATCGGAGACAAAGGTTATTCCAGAATCATTTTATGATAGCTGGAAGAGAATCAAGAAGAGGTTTCAAAGCTTATAGGTTTAGAAATCCTTAGGCGAACTTCCTCATAGCGGCTGGATAGCGGATTCGCGAGAAGGGAGACCCTGCTCACCCGATCCTCTGTGAGATAATCATAACCTAGAAGATCTGCTAGCTTTTTAGCGAAATTCCTGATCTCCTCCATCGACGGCATGGACTCTCTTCCAAGTCTCTTTTGAGATTCTCCAACGTGCATGTATCCCTTGCACTCGATGAAATCAGGGTCGGCGATTTTGATCATTTCCGCATACTTGTCTGGATCGTGGATCGTGTGGCCTCTGATCATTATCAGCCTGATAACTTTCCTCGACCTTTGATACTCCCTCATTATCTTCAGGCTTTTCAGAAGTCTTTCCCAGCTATCCCGAATCAATGGTCTACAAATCCTCTTGTGGGTCTCTCGATCCGGCCCATAAAAGCTTATGTAAAGATTCGTCGGCTCCGCGTCCTCTTCGATAAGCTCCCTCAACCTACTTGGATTCGTCCCATTGGTTACCAGAAACGTCGTCATTCCTCTTCTTCCAGCTAGCTTTATCAGATCTCCGAGATAGGGGTAAAGGGTGGGCTCGCCGTCAAGTGAGATCGCCATATGCTTCGGCTCCATCGCCTCTTCGAACAACTTTCTATCCACGAGGGGATTGCCCTTAAAACCTGAGAGAAGCTGCCTCTGCTCCTCGATCAATCCTTCAAGGATCACCTCAGGTCTATCCCACTCCCCCAGAGGTCCCTCAACCCTGTTTATTGTATGATGCCTCCAGCAGAAGGAGCACATCATATTGCAGTATTGGAGAGATGGTGTCATCTGGAGGCATCTATGACTTCTAACCCCATACCAGCCCTTGTAACAGTTCTTCCCGCCTCTTAGAACGACTTTTGTCCAGTGGCAAATCTTTACGGCTGAATGTCTGCCGATTATTCTGTAGCCGGCTTTCCTCAGCTTCAGAAGTTCGCTTCTCGCAATGTTAGAAGCTTCGTTGATGAGCGCGTCCATGAGTCAGATGACCTGATTTCATAAACTCAAGGGCATAAGATTAACATTTTGTTTCTAATCATCTAAGAAACTCGAGAAAAGCGTGTTAGAAAGGTATATTAGTTGAAAAAGTCATTCCCTATGAGTATTCTATGGCTAACTTAAAGAAGCGCTTAAAGGAAGGAGAACTTGCTCTCGGAACTTGGATAACTATAAACCACCCCGATGTCGTTGACGCCTTATCGGG
>CAZILE010000060.1:0-6054 GCA_964540045.1 uncultured Nitrososphaeria archaeon
CTTCCAGACTTCAAGTATTGGAGCAATGAGTGCGCGAAGAGGCTCTCAAACGTTAGGGGTAAGCTTGGATACAGAGAGGTTGCCACGAGGAATCATTTACTCGCGGCCCAGCATGGAGACATGATCATAAGACATTTAGTTCTCCCAAATCATCTCGAATGTGACACAAAGCCTATACTGAAGTGGATTGCGGATAATATCGGGGACAAGGTTCTGGTAAATATCATGGAGCAGTACAGGCCTGAGTACCTGGTCTTGAGGAACCCTGAGAAATATGCTGACGTCGCTAGGAGACCGAGCAGCGAGGAAATTGAAGAAGCTTACCGCTATGCTGACGAGCTCGGGATAATCTATCGCCCGGTTTCCTAGCCGCTCCTACTCCTTTTCCAGTATTACAACATCGATCTCAGCTAGCTCCTTAAACTTCTCCGCATCCGATCTGCTTCCAACTATCGCGCCATAATGCATGGGGATGGCTATCTTGGGTTTGAATGTGTTAACTGCCTCAGCAGCCTCTTCCGGGGTCATCACGAATGTCCCGCTGACGGGCACTAGCGCTATATCGACCTTAAGGTCTCTCATCTCCGGGATGAAGTCTGTATCTCCGGCGTGATAAATTCTCACGTCGTCGAGCTCGATCACGTATCCGACAGAGCTTTCTTCCTTGGGGTGATACACAACTCCGGGAGCTCTAAACTTATTCACATTATATGCTGGAACTGCCTCAATCCTAGCGCCTTTCACCTCTAGGCTGTCACCCGGTCTAACAATTTTCATTATTCCAGCTCGAAGTAGTTTAAGCTTGTCGCGGCAGTTCTCAGGAGCAACTAGATACGTATCAGGCTTCATTATCTTCCTGATGTCCTCTAGGCTCAGATGGTCAAAATGCTCATGAGTTACTAGTACCGCGTCCGCTTTCTCTCCGGCCTTTATCTTGAATGGATCAATGTAGTAAGTTCTTCCACGGTGGGAGATCAGGAAGGACGCATGACCCAGCCAAGTCAACTCTATTTCATTATACTTGAATCCCATGGCTCTAAAGGCTGCATCCGCATTTTAAAATATTTCCCGGCTGAAATGCTATTAGTCGGAGATGCCCGCGTAAGGATAGCCTTGATGGTGGATGTTCATTGCCATCTCACCGCACGGGAATTCGAGGGCAGGCTGGATTTCCTAATAGAAGAGTCTGTTAAATCCGGGGTGGAAGTGATGATTACCTCTGGGCTCGGATACGAGGACTCTCTTAAAGCATTGAAGATCTCAGATCATAAGATAGTCTATCCTTCAATCGGGGTAGCGCCCTATGACACAGCGGGATACGAGAAGGTTCTACAGCTCATTGAGAAGGAAAGATCTAGGATCATAGGCATAGGAGAAGTGGGTCTCGATTACTGGAAGGGAGAGAGAATGAAGCGAAGCTTCCAGCAAAAAGTGTTTGAGGAATTCATAGATCTAGCCAGAAGCTTAGACCTCCCACTCATAGTGCATTCTAGAAGCGCTGGAAAATATGCCCTCGAGATTCTCTTTAGGAAGAAGGCTGAAAGGGTGATAATGCACGCATTTGATGGAAGGCCATCTTATGCCGTAGAGGCCGCGAAGCGGGGGTACATGTTCAGTATTCCTCCATCTATTGCTAGGAGCATTCAAAAGCAGAGGCTTGTTAAGAAGCTTCCTCTAGATAGCCTCCTCCTCGAGAGTGATGCACCGGTTCTCGCTCCTTACAGAAACCAGGTAAACCATCCGAAGAACGTGAAGGTCTCCGCTGAGTGGATAAGCAGAATTAAAGGCATACCGCTTCATGAGGTTGTGAGCAGAACGACCAGCAACGCCTTAGAGCTCTTCGGGCTAAAGGTATGACCCTTGGAATCTAGAAAACTCTAATTATCAGCCCTTCTAAATGATTCTTAGGTGAATACTCTGAGCTTAGAAGAGATCTCAAGGCTTCCATGGGTGGAGAAGTATCGGCCGAAGTCTCTCAAAGACATAATAAACCAAGAAGAAGTTGTCGCAAGTCTCAAAAATGTGCTAAAAACGAAAGCAGTCCCACACATGCTTTTCGCTGGCCCGCCAGGGGTCGGGAAGACCGCGACTGCTCATGCTTTCGCTAGAGACCTCTTTGGAGAGAGATACATTGATGACGGCCACTTCCTAGAGATCAACGCCTCTGATGAGAGAGGGATCCAGACCATCAGGGAGAAGGTCAAGATGTTCGCTAGGCAGATCCCGATGGGGGGTTACGGATTCAAGATCTTATTCCTAGATGAGAGCGATCAGCTAACCGATGATGCTCAACACGCCTTTAGGAGGGTAATGGAGCAGTTCTCGGCCACCTGCAGATTCATCCTCGCAGCAAATTACAGCAACAGGATAATCGAGCCTATCCAATCTAGATGTGCGGTGTTCCGGTTCAAGCCGCTGAGCAAGGCACATGTGATCCAGTTTCTAAAGCGGATAGCTGATAGCGAGGGCCTAAGAATAGATGAGCAGGCGCTTGAGGTAATCTACGACTTCTCGGAAGGCGATATGAGAAAGGCGATAAACATTCTTCAGGCCTCCGCCTCGATCTCCCAGAATATCAATGAAAAAACGATCTATCAGGTCATGGGATATGTTAGCAGAGGTGAGGTGAGAAAGATCCTTGAGCTCGCTCTCTCCGGAAAATTTACTGACGCGAGGGATGAGGTCCGAAAGCTTCTCTATGTTCAGGGACTCATGCCAAGCGATATAATCTCCGCAGTCTACCGAGAGCTCTTCTATCTAGATCTAAGCGAGGAAGATAAGCTTGAGCTATTAGATCTCTTAGGCGAGGTAGACTATAGGATCTCTGAGGGCGCTACTCCCGAGGTTCAGCTTATGGCTTTTCTCGCGAGGCTAGCTACGAAGAAGAAGTAGCGATGAGAGAGGGATGAAAGTTGAGCGAGGTCTGGGTTGAGAAGTACAGGCCGAAAAAGGTCTCGGAGGTCGTCGGGAACAAGGCTTCAGTAGAGGCTTTTGTGAAATGGATGAAGCAGTGGGAGCTGGGTAAGCCTCCTGAGAAAAAAGCAGTTCTTCTCTATGGCCCAGCTGGGGTCGGGAAGACGAGCCTTGTGCTGGCATATGGCAGAGAACATGGGTACGATGTGGTTGAAGTTAATGCAAGCGATTGGAGGGATGAGGCTAGAATGAAGTCTATAGTAGGAGAATCATCTCTACAAGCGACTCTAGACGGCACCTCAAAGAAGATCATTCTGATAGATGAGGTTGACGGGATAGCTGGAAGGGAGGATGCCGGCGGAATAGCAGCGCTGAGAAAGATAATAGAGGAGACGCGGATTCCGCTGGCTCTCGTAGCGAATAATCCTTGGGATCCGAGGCTTGCGTCAATAAGGGAGAGATGCTTGATGCTTGAGTTCAGAAAGCTGAGAAAATCCGAGATCATTCGAAGGCTGAGGGAGATCGCTAAGAGCGAAGGGATTCAGGTATCTGATGCGGTGTTGCAAAAGCTCGCAGAAAGATCTGAGGGAGACTTGAGATCCGCGATAAATGATTTTCAGATGATTGGTAGTGGAAAAAAAGTAGTAGACGAGAAAGTTCTAGAAACTTTGGGTTCGAGGAACAGGGTTAGGCAGATCTTCGAAGCATTAAGAATAATCTTTAATGCAAAGTCCATCCGAGCTGCGAGAGCCGCTTTGGAGGGTCTTGAAGTAGATCTGGACATGGTTTACACTTGGGTGCTTGATAATGCGCCGGATCAAATACCGAATCCAAGCGACCTGGCCGAAGCTTTCGAAGCGCTGGCGAGAGCAGACCTATTCTTCACTAGGGTGAATAAGAAGCAAGAGTGGAGGTTGATCCGATATGCCGTTCCAATAATGACCGGAGGGGTCGCAATTTCGAGGAAACATAAGCCATCCGGCTTCATTAAGTTCTCATTTCCCTCGAGAATCAGGCTTCTTCAGTCGACAAGTAGAGAGAGGGAACTCAGAAAATCTATAGCTCGGAAAATCGGGGCGAAGCTTCATCTATCGTCTGCGAAAGCCATGGTTCACATGCTCCCGTACATTTCCTTCATCGCATCGCATGATGAGAAGTCTGGGAGGCAGATAGCGGAATACTTTGAGCTAACACCCACTGAGTTAAGCTATCTAACTAGGGGAACTGTTGAAAAGGCTCCAAAGAAAGTTAAGGTCTCAGCACGTAAAAAGTCTCGGAGAAGAAAAACTGCTTAACACTACCTTCTTCTCCGTAAGATCGACTCAAGCTCGGTTTGAAGTATCGTTGCTGGAATTCCGGGAAGCGAGATATATGATCTCCTCCCACGGGTTCCCTCGCTCATCACATTTATCCTAATTATTCCTAGGTCGTCTAGTCTCTGAAGATACTCCCAGAACCGTGTGTAAGCTCTGGGTTCGGTCGAGTACTCCTCGCAGACTAGCTGATAGTTCTGATACAGATCTCCGGCTGTAACGTATGCTTGTCCTCCTTGAAGACCTCTAGTTAGCCCGAGCAGTATTAGCTGCTCATGTTGAGTGAGAAACTCTAGGTGCTCCCTCCTTATGGCCGGATAAATGCTCGCAGATGCCTTCCTCACGTGCTCAGGAGTTATTCTAGGGGAGCTCTCAGCCTCAGCGTATTTTCCAGCTCTCCAAAGGATATCAAGAGCATATCTCGCATCTCCTCTCTCTCCGGCGAGATCCGCTATCAGCCTCAAAGACTCTTCCATTAAAATTCCAGGAATAAAGGCTTCTTCTGCTCTGAACTTAAGTATATCGTAAAGCTCTTTACTATCATACTCCCTTAGATGTATCACGTTTCCGAGAAGTGAGCTTCTAGTACTCTCATCTAATATCTCAAAGATCTCCGGATTCCTGGTTACCAATATTATAGAGATCCTCGGAAGTTTCACTCGCTCTTCTCCGATCCTACTTAGGAGGTATAGGACGTCTTCACGCCTGCTTATAAGGAGGTCAATTTCATCTAGGGCGACTATGGCATAAGAGTTTTTGAGCTCGAGGTAATTTAATATCCTGTGAAAGAGCTCTTCGTTTGAGAAACCTCTTGTGCCTATTCTAGCTCTAAGCTGTTCCACGAGCTTTGATAGTATTAGAAAGGTGCTTTTACTTATCCTACAATTCACGTAGAGGAATCTCAGGTCTACTCCGTTCCTTCTCGCCTCCTCCACGGCTCTGGATCCGAAAAGCTTGACCAAGGCACTCTTACCGGTCCCGACAGATCCGGTTATGATTACCCTCGTTGAGATCATGGAGGATCCTGAAATCACTCCGCTGAAGAAGGTTTTTAGAAGCTTTAGTTCATTATCTCTATGGGGAAGCCTGTTGGGTATGTAATCTGGTGAGAGCTTCTCCTCAGCCTTGAAGATCTTAACCATTCCAGCTAAGGTATTGCTGTCGAGATGCTTAAAAAACTAGATGTCGCTCAGCAGGGTCTTTGCTTCTTGAATTCTCTCCCAGATTATCTTCAAATCGTCCACTACATCCTTAAGAAGCATGCTCAAGAGCTTAGCCTTACTATTCTCCTGCTCTGAGATCGCTTGCTCCATCTTCGAAAAGGCGTTCACCGCAGTCTTTAAGACCCCTTCGAACTTCTCAAGTTCTGCTTTTACACCCAATTTAGCCTCTGACCTAGACCTATTCTCCAAAGCAGATAAGCTCTCCGCTAGCTGGGTGAGTGCGTCGGCAGTATATACCCCGCATTTATCCCTTAGTTCCTCAAGGCTCGAGACATTCAAGAAGTCGGCTCCTAAATAGGTCAATCCATCCTCTAAGTTCTTGGCTAAAAGCGATAATCTATTCGAGGCTAGGGATGCGTGAAACCTTAATTGTCCATTCACCTTCATTGAAAAACGCCCCAAGAGAGTTGCCATCTGAGCGAAGGTAAACCACATATACTTCAGAAAATCTATTACAACACTTACGAGCTCCTTATCTGATGCTCGATAGCTCATCCACGAACCATTAGCTCCCGAATTCTTTTAAGTCTTTCCCAAAGAGCTATGAATATGATGCGGCCGGCGGGATTTGAACCCGCGACCGCTGGCTCGGGGGGCCAGCGTCC
>CAZILE010000061.1:0-6022 GCA_964540045.1 uncultured Nitrososphaeria archaeon
TCTAAGGTTTTTCTCAGCTTTATTGATAACGCTCTTAGCGGATGCGATAACGCTCATTACGTCACCGAAGCTGAGGTTCTCAGAGCTGATTTTATCTTTCAAGCTCTCTAGCTCAGTAATTGATTGATTTAGATCCTTAAGCAGGTCTGTGAGATTATATGCTTTAGCTGCTTCTCTAAGTTCCAACAACTCGCTCAGGTATTCATCTAAGGTTTCGTTCATATTTCTCAGCTTTTCCCCGAGCACGGATTTCAGCTCTTCCTTAACCTCCTCCTTAGTGGCATTTTTCATGGGATGCTTCCAACATACTCTCTCGATCAGCTGTCTCAGGACCTCTCTAGCGCAAGCTATCCTCTCGATCGCATGCTCTATTGCGGAGATCGCGACAGGCGATGCGTTAACGCTCTCTAACCTCTCCTTAACCCTTTCAAGTACTTCGAAAACTTTGCTTGAGGCATTTAAAGCATTGATTAAACCGTGTAGTGCTCCGGCCTTTGTCGCATTCTCCGTAAAATTCATCGCATTTTCATAGAGTCTTAAAGCTTTATGATGCGCCAGCCTTCTCGTAACCTCTTTCATCAGGTGAGCAAGTCCTTTAAACGTTAGATTCTCTCCAAGCCTTTCTCTTATCATTTCTCTTATCTGTTCAGCCTCTTCAGCGGTTACGTTCAGCCTCACAATCGTCTTATTCAGCTTCTTCCAGATCCTCTCAAGAAGCCTCGCGGTTACGTTCTCTCCGCTCACAGTTTTATTCTCACTTAAGGATTCCCTGATCTCGGCCAGAACATTTCTTGCCTCATCAATGAAGCTTCTTAATTCATCAACTGATAGAGCTGATAGGTCAAGGGATATAAGCTTCTCAACTTTTTCTCTAAGATCTTCAGACATATTCGCGGCATCAGCCGCCCTCTCCAAGAGCTTCTGAAAAGCCTCGGCGCGTAGCATGAGCTTATGGTTATCGCCTCCGGAGCTCGCTGCTGTACTAACTTCGCTTTCAGCAGCGTAGATCCCTCCTACTATAGAGCCAGTTATGAGAAGTAGTAGAAGTATTATTGCTGAAAACTGCGTTCGGAATACCTTCATCGCCGCTCTTCACCGGTAAATTAATGTAAGCTAACTGATATTAGGGAATCTCAGGAACCTTGGTTCCAAACGGTTTCTTTGATAGGAACCTGCCGAAACCGTTACCTAAAGTCTCTTGATAGGATGAGCCTGTTGAAGGGCCCTTCTTTGACTATTCTGACATACCCTAGTTTCTCAAGTTTCCTCGCGTGCCTCCAAAGGGTGGTCTTTGGAATACCGAGCTTATTTTGTAGATCTCCTTGAAGAATCGACCCCCCTGCTTCCCTAATCTTCTCCAGAATCATTCTATCTACATTTGATAAGCTTCGATCCACCTTCGGTCTTCTCCTAGAAAGGAGAATTGCCGAGAGAGCGACGGCGGGGACTATGATTATCACCGCGGCTATGAGGTCATAGTAATTCACCGCAACCTCGGCTCTGCCTTGGCTCATTGAGGTCGCCCAAGAGCTTGAAGTCTCTTTAGAGACCGCTGTCCTAGTAGATTCTATGCTGCTCGTAAAAGTTTCGTAGGTAATAGTCTCAGCTTTCTCCGTACTCGTGCTTAGGGTGGTGGTCGTGATATTTTCTTGAACTTCGGTCAAGGGCTTTTTCACAGCATACTCTATCTTTTCCGGGCCGTAGAATTTTATGAGTAGGTCGCCATCCACATATTCTAAGTTTTCTATTTTCTCAGGAATAGTGAGAAGGATCACCTGTGAAGCAAGTCTCAAGCTCGTAAGATTCTCCCCCAAGATCCTGAACCCGAAGACGTGGTCTCTCGCCGATACGTTCACGAGGTAGCTTATTTCGGCTTCCCCTGAAATTGGGGAGAGGAAGTAAAGGCTGCCGTTCTCGTAGATCGGGATGAGAGGTTTGCCGTCCATCATGACCTCGATTGTCTCGGGAATGGGCTCGGCCGGAAGCTTGATCTCATTTAAGCCCTCTGACGCCATTATCTTCAGATCTGCCTCCACGACCCCGCTTGAATCTATACTCAATAATATTAGCGAAGGCTGGAAAACAAGCAGCAAGACAGCTAAGAACAAGTAAAGCTTCAACTCATCCTCTGCTTAAGGCTTCTATCGAAGGTTATTAATCTATTCTTCATTTAACTCGATATTCGACCAAAAGGCTCATTAAACAATAATTTAGAAGATTAAGTAAGCGAGTATAATGCAGGTTCCATGCCAGCGTTGCGGTGCTTTCACGGAGGTTGAGAAGGTCTTCTGCGTGAGATGCGGTGGCAGGGTGATCCCCCTAACTCAATATGATCTAATGACCTCCGACTTTATCTATCCTCCTGACCAAGAAGCGTTGGAGGGGTTAAGAAGTCTCGATCCGCTTTCAGCAATAATAGATGAGCTCATTGTCAAGCGGTATACTCGCTCAGAATTATACAAGTTTCAAGCGACCGCCGAGAAGATAAGTTTTTCAGAGGGAGTAGGCTCGATCATAAGAGAGTGCGGCCTGATCCTCGGTTTAAATGCACTTCCAGAAACCTATCTCCTTAAGTCTAATAATCCAATCGCTTTCACCTTTGGATCTAACAAGGCTCAGTTCCTCGTGCTAAGCTCAGGTCTTCTTGAAATACTGGACGCCGATGAGCTTAGAGCGGCGATAGGCCATGAACTGGGACACATAAAGTGCGGTCACATAAAATATCACACGCTCGCGGAAATGCTCGTCAGAGGGGTGGAGTATTCGCTTGGAGCGATGGGCGGGGTCTTGAAGGCGCTTTCTCCCATGCTTAGGCTTATGCTCCTCTCGTGGCATCGGGAGTCGGAGATTTCAGCTGATAGAGCCAGCCTGATAGTAGTAAATGATCCGGAGAAGATCGTCTCGCTCCTCAGGAAGCTAAGTGGAGAATTAGGCGAGGTGGAAGCCCCTATAAGCGAGCTGTTTAACACGCATCCAACCTACAGGAACAGAGTAAAGTTGATCACGGAGTATTATCGAAGCGAAGAATATAGGAAGGCTAAAAGAAAAGTTGAGCGGAGGCTTAAGCTCTCGAAAATATTATCGCCGGTCTGCAGGTTCTGCGGCAACCCTAAACCCCTAACAGATTTCTTCTGCCCGAGCTGTGGAAGAAGCCAGCTTTAGGCTCTTAATATAATGTCCGTTGAATTCTTATTAGAATGGTAAGCGCGGCTTACTGCAGCTGATTCTTAGTATGGTCGTTGTTATCGTCGCCGAGAAGCCCAGCGTCGCGAGAAGAATAAGGGAGGCATTAAGAGATGAGGATATCTTGGTTTCGGCGGTTAGAGGCCACATATTCGACTCTGAGTTTCCGGAGGGATTTGGCTGGAGAGAGTGCGGCCCCTCAAAGCTGTTTGATGTCAGAAAGTTTAGAGATGAGGTGAGAGATGTTAGATCTATTCGAGAGCTAAGGAAGCTCTTCAAGCAAGCAGATATGCTCGTGATAGCAACGGACAACGACTCTGAGGGAGAGCTGATAGGCGCTGAGATCCTAAAGATTTGGAGGCAGATGAAAGGGGATGCGGCGTATAAGCGGATGAGGTTTAACAGCGTTGACTATCAAGAGCTCAGAAGGGCTTGGCAGAGCTTAGAGGACGACTTGAACTGGAGATGGGTGATGAAAGCTCTTTTTAGGCAAAGATTCGACCTAATCTCCGGAGCAGCTTTCACAAGGCTTCTCACCCTTTCAGCCAGAAAGCATAACCGAGGAGTTAAGTTGATAAGTTGGGGGAGCTGTCAAGCGCCAACTCTTTGGTTCGTGGTTCAGCGAGAGCGGGAGCGCCTAAGCTTCAAGCCAAAGCCCTTCTGGATCTTGAAGGCAGTCTTTCAAACGGCTTTAGGGGAAAGGTTCGAGGCTGAGAGCAACCGGTTCTGGAGCCGCGAGGAGGCTCAGAAAGCATATGAGAGAGCTTCCTCACTTAAGCACGCGGTCGTAGAAAAGTTCTCTCAAAGGCTTGTTGAGGTCTCGAGGCCGACTCCACTTCGGACCGATGACATGCTTAGGGATCTCGTTAAGATCACGGGATACTCAGCCGTGAAAATTCTTCAGATCGCTGAAGATCTCTATGCGAAAGGGTTTATCTCTTATCCCAGAAGTGATACGAACAAGTACAGACCTGGTTTCGGATTCGAGCGGCCGCTGAGAGCAGCTGTCAAGGGCTTAGGTATAAGCCCACCCATCTCTAAGCCGGCTCCAAGGCAGGGGAGGCTGGACGATGGGGCTCACACCCCGATCTATCCAGTCGCCTCTTACACCGGGTCGGGAATGCACTTGAAAGTTTGGGAGTATGTTGCGAGGAGGTTTCTGGCGAACGCGTTTTATTCGGATGCCCTCAAGCGGGAGCGATTTGCTGAGCTGAGCCTAGCCGGAGTGAGGATGAGGTCTTCAGGAGCTGAGATACTGGAGCCTGGATTCTTCGAGGTTTATGATTATTTTAGGCCGGCTGATAACCCGATCCCGGAGCTCAAGGTCGGCGAAAAGGTCCTCCTAGTATCCTTGAAGCTACATGAGGGAAAGACTAGGCCGCCTGAAAGGCTTAGCGAGCCCGAGCTTCTAAGGCTTATGGAGAAGCATGGAATAGGAACTGATGCGACTAGAGCATCCTTTCCCCAGCTCATCGCCACTAGGGGCTACGTTATTAAAAGAAGAAAGAGGTTTAGCCCAACCCCGCTAGGTATAAGGCTGATAGACGTTCTAGAAGCAATAGATCCTAAGCTCGTAACTCCTGAAACTAGGATGAAGATTGAGAAGCTCATGGCCATGATAGAAGCTGGAGAGATGACCTATGAGGAAGCCTTAGAGAAAGCTACAAGAGAGTATAAGGAGCTTTTTCTCAAGCTCGAACAAAGGATCTCCGAGGAGGCTGAAAAGCTAGCTTTAGCTGAAAGATAGGGTCACTACAGGAATCCTTAATTTAAATTAAGGGCTTCTTCTCGGGAGGGAGATGACCGAAACCACGGAGCCCGAGCTTATTGTCAAGCGGTCCAGCAGGAATATAGTCAAGCTTATTCTAGCAATCGCCGGTTACGTCGCTACCTCCTCGCTTCTTAACATTTACTTCCTTGACTTTCTCAAGGGTTTAAGCGAAGATTTCGCGAACACCTACCTGAGTTATCTTCCTTATTTGAATCTGGCAGTGATCCTAGGCTTCGGTTATCTGATCGTCCTCTCCTTCTCCAATCTAGTGTATTGGAATCTTAGGCTAAAGCATCCTCACTCAACGGCTCAAATCATGAGAAATGCGATAAAGATCATGGGGCTGGGGGTTTTGATAGCCTCCGCGGTCGGGGGATCTGCTGGTGCTGCCGCTGGAATAGCGGTCGGCGGCTTTATGGGCATAGTAGCTGGATTTGCGACGAGAAAGGTTTTGGGTCAGGCGGTGGCGGGATTGTTCCTCCTAGTCATGCGGCCGTTCAAGATAGGGGATAGGGTTGTGGTGTCAGGGGAAGAGGGGGTGGTTAAGGACATAACCACCTTCTACACCTTAGTCGAGAAGCAGGATGGAGACATAGCCTTGGTTCCGAACGACGGCGTGATAGGGGGAAAGATAATTCTCAAGAGCGCTAAAGCAAGCAAATAATAAATCAGGCTGAAATCCTATTCCAGAAGCCATGCCTTCGATTGACGAGTTGAGAAGAGAGATCGATGACCTCGATCGAAAGCTGCTGAGCCTGATTTCTAGGAGGATTGAACTCGCTAAGATGATAGGTGAGCTGAAGAGGAGGGAGACCCTTCCAGCGGTGGACCTCAAGCGGGAGGAGGAGATCCTAAGTCGAGGAGAGGAGCTCGCGAGAAGCCTTGGGCTCGATCGAGATCTAGTTCTCATAGCTCTCAGAGCGATAATCGGAATCTGCAGAAAAGCTCAGAGTCCGCTTAAAGCCTCTTATCTCGGCCCAAGAGGGTCTTTCAGCGAGGAGGCGGCTCTAAAGGCGTTCCTAAGCAGGGGAGTCGAGCTTAACCCCATGCCGAGCATCCGAGAGGTTT
>CAZILE010000062.1:0-5961 GCA_964540045.1 uncultured Nitrososphaeria archaeon
CCGGCGGTCTGATGATCAGTTCAAGCCTCCTTTCGAGGTCCATGCCCCCACGATTTTTACACTCTACTTAAAGAAATTTATTATATTACTGTGACCGCTCCCCAATTATCAAGTCCTCTAGAAAGGCTGCGATTTTCTCCAGAATCGCATTTTACTCTGTTTACCCTTGATAGCTTCCATCCGACCCAGAAACAAAATCCGATTTCAAGGTATAGGTGTGCTAAAGAACCCTGTGGTCGGGGTCGAGATAAGAACAGACTACGCGAAGAAAATAGGATTGCTCGAATGATTAGGATTACCTCAAAAATCTACAATTTTTGTTCTTAAATCAATTACCATATAGTGATTATTCTGAGTGCTGGTTACTGAAGCTCTTCATTTTGTTAATGAGTATAATTTTTCTTTAACCTCCCGCGCGGAGATCTCTCAATCAAAAGAGCCTAATGCGCAAGAGATCTTCCTATATGGCCAAGCCTTCCATGTCTTTTTTGGAGAGGTTTAAAAGATGCGTGCCTTAAGAAAAGGCTGAGCATTTCGGAAACCGGCATCTGATCTCTTTCCATCTTTTTAATACGGAGCTCTTCCTAAAAATTTGGTTCATTAATACTCCGTCTAAAACGTTTATAACTAAGAGGCCCCTTAAGGCTTCCTAGGGGAGTTTAGAGAATTGAAGAATGGCTCTAGGAAATTAGAGTTCCCAGTTAAGAGGGTGATTAAGCGAGATGGAAGGCTTGTAGACTTCGACCCCATGAGGATACGGGAAGCCATAAGGAAAGCCATGGTTCACGTCAATAGATATGATGAAAAAAGCTTGAACAAGGTCGTTGACCACGTCCTGCGGATAATTGCCGAGAAATATGGGGCAGAGAAGGTTCCCCATGTTGAAGAGATTCAAGACATAGTCGAGCTGAGTTTGGTCAAGTTCGACTTATACGAGGTGGCAAAGGCTTATATTCTCTATCGGAAGGAGAGGGAGAGGATTAGAGAAGAGAAGAAGAAAATCCTCGAGAAAGACTATGTTGATGAAGTTGACAAATCCTTTAGTCTGAACGCGTTGAGGCTCATGGCGAGTAGATATTTGATGAAGGATGAAAAAGGAAAGCTTAGGGAAACCCCAAAACAGATGTTCCAGAGGGTTGCGGCGCTAATAGTGATCTCGGACATCCTTCATGATCCAAAAGTCTTTGACAAAGATTTCAGCCAGAGAGAGCATCCCTGTGAAGAATTTTCTCCGGAAAGCTTTGAGGGTAAGTTCGGCTTGGGAAGGAGGCCCGATGGGTCATACGAAATATCTTGGAATAAATGGCATCTCGAGAGGATGAAAGCCCTCTATGATGAGCTGAATAAAGAACGAGCCATGAAGTGCTCGTGGAGCGTCTTTCTAAAGATGTTAGAGGAAGGAGAGTTTGAGAAATACTATCAGAATTTTCTCCAATACTATGAGCTTATGGTAAGTAAGAGGTTCATGCCGAACAGTCCAACCTTGTTCAACGCTGGATCTAGGCTAGGACAGTTGAGCGCCTGCTTCGTTCTTCATATAGATGACAACCTGGAGTCGATAATGGAGGCATCTAAGGACGCTGCCCTCATATTCAAATCCGGCGGAGGGGTTGGAATAAACTACTCCAGGCTCAGGCCTGAAGGGGATATAGTTTTCTCAACCTTTGGGGTGGCATCGGGTCCGGTTTCTTTCATGAGGATAATAGACACAGTTACCGAGGTGGTTAAGCAGGGTGGGAAGAGGCGTGGAGCGAACATGGGGATCCTCGAGATATGGCATCCGGACATAGAGATTTTCATACGCTCGAAAGAGCGCGAGGGCTTTCTCGAGAACTTTAATATCTCCGTCCTGATCACCCCAGACTTCTGGAAGCATTATGAAGAAGGGAAGCCTTACCCTTTGAGAAATCCGAGAGATGGTAAGGTCTGGAGGACGGTAGACCCGGCGAGGCTCCTGAGAATGATAGCGGAGATGGCTTGGAAGACTGGAGACCCTGGAGTTCTTTTCCAAGAGAATATGAACAAGCGTAACATCTTTCTGGAGAAGCTTGGTACAATAAGGTCTACAAACCCATGCGGCGAGCAACCTCTATATCCGTTTGAGTCATGTAACCTCGGCAGCATAAACGTCTATGCTTTCGTTAAGTATGGTGATGAAGGTCCATACTTAGACTGGGAAGGTCTCGCGGAAGCTGTGAGGCTGGCCGTCCGATTCCTAGATAATGTTATTGATGTGAACAAGTATCCGCTTGAGCAGATCGAGTATAGAACTAAGCGATCTAGAAGAATCGGTTTGGGGGTCATGGGCTTAGCCGACGCATTGTTCGCGCTCAGAATACCGTATAATAGTGAAGAGGGCTTCAGCTTCATGAGCAAGCTCTCCGAATTCATAGCTTATCACGCGTATCTAGCTAGCGTAGAGCTCGCCAAGGAGCGAGGTCCCTTCCCCCTCTTCTGGGAGTCATCCTACCCGAAGGGGGAGCTGCCGATAGAAGGATTCTACCATCCCGAGCAGTGGAACCTCGACTGGAATAGATTAGTTGAGGAGATAAAGAAGCACGGCATCAGAAACAGTCATCTCACAACCGTCGCTCCGACTGGAAGCATCTCGATGCTCGTTGATGTCTCATCGGGACTTGAGCCTCAGTTCGCCCTGGTTTACGAGAAGAGGGTTACGGTTGGCACATTTTACTATGTTGATGTAGAATTTGAGAGACAGCTCAAGGAGCGCGGTCTACTCAATGACGCCATCTTGAAGAAGGTTGCTGAAAACGGCGGATCCGTCCAGGGGCTAGAGGAGATCCCCGACGATATGAAGAAGGTATTCCTAGTCGCCTACGATATACCTTGGTGGGATCATGTTAGAGCTCAATATGAGTTCCAGAGATGGGTTGATGCATCCGTGAGCAAGACCATAAACATGCCAGCATGGGTCTCGGTTGAGGACATTCTAAAAGCCTATCTCTTCGCTTACAAGCTTGGCCTGAAGGGCATAACGATCTACAGGGATACATCGAAGTCCGCTCAAGTTCTTGTAACTCCTTCGCAAAGATCTGCGAGATATGTCGCTCTCACCCCAAACAAGACCCTTGAGCTCATGAAGAGCCTCGGCATAGAGCTTCCTAGAATCGGGGCAGAGGAGGTCAACGATGTCGAAAGGAAGAAGAGGATGCTTCAAGTGATTTATGCGGGTGGCGAGGAATCAGGATCCGTCGGCTCAAAGGTTGAGAAGAGATCAAAATATCCCACAGCAAGGTATGAGGAATGCCCTGAGTGTGGAAGCCCGAACCTCCACTATCAGGAAGGATGCGTCAGATGCCTGGACTGTGGTTGGACGAGCTGCTTGATCACCTAAAATGATCAAAACCTTTACCAGTGATCGAATAGTCCTCGGAAGCACACCTTACCATCCGCTGAGCTAATCGCTATTAAGTGGATTGGATTAACCTAGTTTTCGGAGAAAATCATGAGTCAGCAGCTGTATAGATCGGATAAGATAAAGAAGCAGATTCTGATTTCTCTAAGGAAGCTTGGAAAGAGCGTGCTCTCGGATCTGGAGCGGGGGAGGTTTCCGAGAATAGAGATCCCAGTGAGGACAACCTCTAACATAGTCTACGATGAGAGGCTGAGGCAATACATCCTCGGAGGTAAGATGATGGAGAGAACTGCGAAGAATATTAGGCATCTCAGACCATTCGCTCAGCTTCTCTGGGTAGCAACATTCGCTAAGCAGCTAATCCGAAGGGGAAAGACTTCAACCCTCAGGGACACCTATTATGTCGCGATAGGCGAGGGGATAGACTTCGAGGATCAATCTGAAAGTGACGAGATGATAATGCAGCTTGAATCTATCTTAGACTTCCCGAGAGAGGATTTCAATATATTTCCAGAGGAGAGAGCCTCGATCTACGGGGACCTGATAATAGAGTATACGGTTCCGGGGTTCAGGGGGAAGCGGATAGATCTCTCAGCACATCCGGACGGATTCGCTATAGGCCCCGCGTTGACGACGGCGGAGTTCGTTAAGTGCGGAGCGGAGCAGGTCTTCGTGATAGAGAAGGGAGCGGTCTTCGCTAGGTTCGTCGAAGAGGGAGCGGATAAAAAATACAAAGCAATTCTCATACACACGGCTGGCCAGTCTCCGAGGAACTGTAGGAAGATGATCAGGAGACTTCATGATGAGCTAAACTTACCCGTCTACGTCTTTACGGACGCGGATCCGTGGGGAGTTCATATAGCGAGCGTCCTAATTCACGGCTCGGCTCTGAGCGCTCACATAAAGGAACTCAACGTTCCAGATGCAGTTTGGGCAGGAGTCTGGCCCAGCGACATAAGGAGATACAAGCTACCATCGATGAGGCTTACGGATCGAGATATTAAGCGGATTCAAGAGCTTGAAGAGGATCCGCGATATCAGAAAGATCCTTGGAAGAGAGAGCTTAGAGAGTTCTGGAAGGTTAAGCGAAAGGCCGAGCTCGAAGCTTTCAGCAGATATGGTCTGGAGTTCGTGGTCGAGGAGTTCCTACCTGAGCGGCTCGCAGAGCTCCAAAAGAGATAGACTAAGGTGCTGGAGATCATCGAGCAAGCCGATAAAGAGTGGAAAAAGGGCTTCTAAGCTCTCTAACCCTTTAAACCATGTTTACGGGTCGAAGCTATCTAAATATGGTCTTTAGGTGAAGTCTCTTATTGAGATCTGGAGTTTGAGGCTCGTTCATGAGTGGCCCGCTATACTGGTTGATAAGCCCCTCAGATCATTGATAGTCGCGGACGTCCATTTCGGATTTGAGGCCGAGCTGGCGGAGAAAGGGGTTAGGGTTCCGAGCCAGACTTGGAGGTTGGGAAACTACTTGACCAAGCTTTGCGAGGACCTTGATGTTGAGAGGCTGATCTTCCTCGGAGACCTAAAGCACATGGTTCCCCTCTCCTCTTGGATCGAGTGGAAGGAAATGCCCAGAATGATCCAGAAGCTGAAGGAGCAGGGGCTGAAGCTGCTACTCGTTCCAGGAAATCATGATGGAGATATAGAAAGCATCTTGGGGGATCTCGTGGAATATCAGCCCTCGAAGGGAATGCTCATCGAAGGGGAGCGGAAGATCTATCTCCTCCACGGTCACACCTGGCCTGATCAAAGGGTGTTAGACGCAGACATGATAATAGTGGGCCACCTCCACCCCATGATAAGCTTGAGGACAGATTTGGGGTCGATAGTCCGGAGAAGGTCTTGGCTTTATCTTCAGGGCGATAAGAAGCTTCTCGCCGAGAAGCTCGGGGTGAGCACGAGAAGGCGCGGGAAGATCGAGCTAATAGTGATGCCCGCTTTCAACCCGATCCTAACAGGACTCTCAGTTAACAGCATTCAACCGAAGGAGAAGCTATGGCCTTTAATAAGAAGCGGAGCCTTCGATCTAGATTCAGCCGAGGCGATAACCCTCCAAGGTGAGCGTCTCGGATATATACGATGGCTTAGAAAGCTTCTGCTAGAGGCTTGACGAGCATCCTAGTAGAAGCTGAGAAAGCTGTGAGAGCAGGCCGGGTGAAACTATACTTGTTCGAGCCAAGTGGGAGGCAGCGCTGGGTGGTCGTCGGAAGACATGGAGAATACCTAATTTTACCCGACTCCGGATACTGCTCCTGCCACGACTTCTTCTTCAGAGTGATGAGCGGAGAAAAGCCAACATGCTATCACCTTGTCGCCGTGAAGTTAGCGAGAGAAAGAGGCCGCTATGTGGTCGTGAAGGAGAAGGACTCTGAGCATGACGCTCTAATGAACAAATGGCTCGGAAGGCAATTGAGATCAGAAAAACCCGAGAAATAGAACATGCCAAAAGATCATAAACCTGTAGAGAATTTACGCGGGGCCCCTATCGCATCCTCGGAAGCACCCCCAGGCGGGGAGTACGGAAAATTGGCGGTAGGAGGTGATCCGGCCGCACGTTCCCGTACGGCCACCTTGTTACGACT
>CAZILE010000063.1:0-5889 GCA_964540045.1 uncultured Nitrososphaeria archaeon
TTAGTCTTAACTTTTATCTTCCATACGCTTCCTTGCTTAAGCGGCTCGGAAACCTCTACCGCGCCCTCCTCCAATATCTCATAACCATTGCTAATGAGCTCATGCTTCACGGGCTCCGGGTTTGTGAAATCCAGCTCAATATCGATATCGCTACTCGGTTTGATTATCCCGCGCCAGACACTTCCTATAAGTCGGGGCCTAAACCGCGATAAGCTGGACATGAGAAGGAACGCGTCCTCCCTAAGCTCCACCAGCCGTTCCCAATACTCATCCCCCTCCATGAGTAAAGCGTACTCCAGTAGCTTAACCGCGACCTCACGGTTACTTGGTAGAGCCTTAAGCCCGAGGTTTTGCGCCGCTAGCCTCTTAGCCTCAATATATTCTTCACATGATTCATGATAGAGTAGTTTCGCAGCTTCTAAAGCGACAGACTCTCTAGCTCGCTGAGGCTTCCGCCTTTGCTTCTGCGCGATCTGCCTCCACCTCCTCAACTGAGGGCCCCTCTTCACTATAGACCCAGTCCGGTATCTGGAGAACCTTGCTCTTTATTATCCCGACATGCCTTAGGGCTGTTATCTTCTTTGCTCGCTGATATATATCCGAGGCAGTCTTCCCTAAGACCATCTCCTGAGATAGCTGAGAGAGGGCTAGCTCACTAGCGGATTCCTCCAACACCTCTTTCATGACCTTCCTGATCGCTTTCGCCTTCCAGGAATGGCTTCCGATCCTATTGTAGGTGAAAGCAGTTGATCGAACCCTGAGGTGGAAGCCATCTTTCGTTACTAGGTTTGTTATCATATCTATTCTGCTCGTCCCTCTTCTGACCAGGCTTCTGACAAACTCTCTCCCATATTCATGGCCATAGAATACCGTTTCGGCGACCGAGTCTTTAACCCTCACTATCCTGAACTTTATCAGGAGATGTTGGTGGGAGAAGTCTCCGGTCAGAGTATATAAGCTCACCCAGATGGTTCTGCCTAAGACCTGCTCAGGGTTATAAGCCCAAGTCGTCCCGATCTCCTTATACCCGAAGTATTCTGGAGAATAAATCGTGTAGACCGTCTTGGGCGGCTTTCTCTCGGCTTTAGGTCTTCTTGACATCCCCGATCTCGGGAAGGGCTGCAATAATAAGAGGTTTTCGTGGGGAGGTTAGTTTTATGTCGTAAAACTTTAAGGGTCGTCCTATTACGAGGTGGTGGATGAAGGCCCTGGCAGCATGGAGCCTTTTCGCGCTCATTCTCATGGCCGGCTTGGTAGGCCAAGTCCATGCTCAAAAAAATGAAATGATCTTAGTGGTCGTTACAGCTCCGCCCTTAGAGAATGTGGTTAGGGAGGTTGGAGGAGAGGTGGTTGAGGTGAAAAGCATCCTTCCTCCGGGAGCGGAGCCACATAGCTATGAGCCAGGAATACAGGAGATTATCACATCAATCCAGAACGCGTCTCTTATAGTTATGACCGGCCCGCATCACCTACCCGTCGAAGAGAGAATTAAAGAGCTCTCGGAGGAAGGATTAATCAACGTCCCCATCTTAAATTATGAGAATTACCAAGAGACAGGTTTGATTGTTTTAAGCATCCTAGGATCCGGGGCTCCGAACCCTCACGGATATGTTTACTCGATCAATGGGTTGAAGGCTATTGCGAAGGCGTGTGCTAGCGAGCTATCGCGAATCTTACCGGAGAAGTCTGATTACTTTGCTAAACGGCTTAAGACCTATCTTCAACGGCTTTCATTACTTGAGGAAAAGATTGATAAAATGAACGTGAAGGGGACTAGGGTAATTCTCAGTGGCCCGGTTCTACAATATATTGCTGAAGATCTTGGACTTAAAATTGAGAAAGTCATTGTGAAGGCTCATGGTGCTGAGCCGTCCTCAGAGGATGTTATGGAAGCCATAAGACTTGTGAGGAAAGGCGAGGCCTCACTTATTCTTCTAAGTGACCTCGAGCTTGCCGAGGGTTCTAATATTCTCAGAACCTTCCAAGAGAACCGCATTCCATATGTCGTTGTTCCGCTCCTAGAGCTCTCTGACCAGCCTGAGTTGGCATCACTCATAACCGCATCACTCTTAAAAGGCGGGGCTCAGCCCCTTGTCCAGCCGCCTGCCTCCAGTAGTCCGCTAGAGATTCTGTTATTTCCCTCGCTCTTAGCGAACCTGATCCTCATCTTCTTCCTGATACTTCTTCTTATGAAGGTGAGAAGGTATGGCTGATGTGGAGCTTAAAGGGGTGTCATATAGTTTTGGAGCGAAGATCGCGCTGGAGAATGTATCCTTTGAACTCAACTCGCCGTTCTTCTGCACGGTCATGGGACCAAATGGAGCCGGCAAAACCACTCTGCTTAAGCTTATGCTCGGGCTGCTTAAGCCTCAAAAGGGGACCATGAGGATTTTCGGCCACGATGTTGTGAGAGAGGCTGGACATGTCAGGAAGTTCGTCGGCTATGTTCCGCAGGTCGTCAACATAGATCCCCACATTCCCATGAGCGTTGAGGAAGTCATCGCAATGGGCGCGCTGTCAAGAGACATCCCCCCGAGGTTCATGATCCGGAGAGTAAGAAAGAAGATGGAGGAACTTATGGACTTAATTGGAATAGATGATTCATCCGCCTTATTCTCTGAGCTGAGTGGAGGCCAAAGACAGAGGGCCCTGATCGCGAGAGCCCTAATAAGCGATCCGAG
Source organism: uncultured Nitrososphaeria archaeon (assembly GCA_964540045.1). Taxonomy (GTDB): domain Archaea; phylum Thermoproteota; class Nitrososphaeria_A; order Caldarchaeales; family Wolframiiraptoraceae; genus Wolframiiraptor. The sequence goes on from CAZILE010000063.1 coordinate 2,682, forward strand.
GATCCTACTTCTAGATGAGCCTTTCTCCATGCTCGACTTCGATATGAAGTGCGAGATAGCAGAACTACTCTATAAACTTCACAAGGAGAATGGTATAGACATATTCTTAGTAGCTCACGAGCTAAGCCCGTGCATCCACCTAGAGCCGACTGTGATTCTCTTGAATAAACGGGTCTACGCCGTTGGAAGAGCTGGAGAGGTTCTGACTCTCGAGAACCTTCGAAGAGCATATCCAAGCTTAACTGAGGTTCCAGCGGGATTCATCATTGGCGAAGATCATGGGTGAGGTGGCTGATCATGCTCGACCTCATCGTAATCATTTATCTCTCGGCTGCCGCTAATGGGCTTTTAGTCGGAGCGATAAGCCTACCTCTCATACTCTCTAGAAGCACGTTATTCGCTTTAACCATGACCCATTCGGTTCTGGGCGGCGCTATCTTAGGGGTATACCTGAACGAAGTATTCGGACTGGGGATACCCGTTCCATTGGTAGCCTTCTTGATAGCCTTAGCGCTCTCGATCACCGTTGCCGAGCTCTCGGAGAAAATCTTCTCGGAGGATGTCGCGATAGCCCTCGTAGTCGCAATAGCGACAACCATCACGGTGATCTTCAGCTACCTGGTAATCCAAGTCTCCTCAACTGGCCTCTCTCAAGCATGGCTCTACGTCGCAGGGACATCGGCGGTGGCGACCCTCGGAGATCTTCAGAAAAGCTTCTCAGCTCTAGTGGTTGTCGCTCCCTTAATGCACTTGATTACGAGGGAGATAAAGTACATCGCTTTTGATAAGGATGGAGCTGTGGCCATGGGCTTAAACGTTAGAGCGTATCGATATCTGTTCTTCGGCTTAGGGGCCCTGGCGACGGCGATCTTAGCCTCAAGCATAGGAATCCTCGCCACCCACATCCTTCTAGCTGTCCCGGGAGCCCTCACGGTGAGGTTCGCTCGAAGGAGACTTTATCCGCTCTCATATCTATCGGCCATCGCTCTCGCCCTGGGAGGATATTTACTAGCTCAGGTTTTGAGAATTCCCCCAAGCGGTGGGATCGGCATACTTTCGGCTATAGCGATAATCGGAATGGTGATAAAACGTGAGTGATAGGGAGTTTCAGCTCAGCCCAAGGAAAGTTGAATACCTGATCTCAATCTTCAGACACTCGAAGAAGAAGGGTTATGCGAGACAGTACGAGCTAATAGATGATTTAGGGGTTTCTAAGCCGACGGCATCGCTTATGGTGAAGAAGCTTAGGGATGCGGGCTACATCGAGATTAAGGACGAGAAGATAATGCTTAATGATAAGGGTGAAAAAGCCATTCAAGAAATTCTCTGGAAACATGGAGTAATTGAGGCTGCGCTGGTAAAGTTAGGTCTTTCTCAAGGTGGAGCATGTAAACTCTCGTGGAGGATAATCCAGGAAGTTCCTAAGGAGGCTGCGATGCGGATTTGGGAGACCCTTGGATCACCCGACCACTGCCCATGCGGATACACCCTGCCAAAGCTGGATGAGAAAGTGGATATCGCGAACTATGAGGTATGTTTAACCTATAGGCGGTCGATTACTCGAGAGCTTGAATCGCCTTAAGCACAAGTATTGTTGAGGCGATTATATCGTCGAGCGTGGCGAGAAGGGACATTATAGGTCTCTCAGAGCGTACCTTAAAGATTAGTAGGTGGCCATCACGGCTCACGGTTATACTGAGACCCTTCGGAAGCGGCTCATTATCAGGCTGAAGCGACCTCATGACCAGTTCTGCGGTCAGCTCGCTGTCGAATTCCATCTTAAGCTCGGCCTCGCTCTTAACCGGCTGACCTCCCAAAGCCCAATCACCCAGATCCTGCAAGCTGAAGAAACTCTTCCTCCACCGATCTATCTAGCTCCAGCAAGAAAAGGGCTTTCCTGTTCTTAGGAATGTTCGCACCAGCCGCTACGTCATGACCTCCGCCTCTTCCTCCGACTAGCTGAGCCACCTTCGCTAGAAGCTTTCCTAAGCTCAGCCCCCTCTCGATGAGCTTTCTAGGGGCCCTAGCCGAGATCTTTATCGAATCTTCGGATTGGGCTAAAGCCACCAAGATCCTATTCTCGCCCTGCAGCTCCATGGAGGACAGCATGGAGGCCACTGAGCTTATGAGCCTATCATCTATCACGTTTCCCCCATCTATCACCAGCAGATTCTTCAGCTCCTGCCTGTTCTCCTCCCTCATAGCATACTCGATCGACTCAGCAAGCCTCCTCCTATAATCCTCGAGAACTCTCTGCGCCTCCTCAAGCAGGGCTCCTCTGCTCCCCATAGCTATCGCGATGCCGATCCACTCATTTCCGGTCTTCCCGCATGCGTTCAGAAGCGAGGCGAACTCCCGAGCATCCCGCAGATACGTCCAAGGTTCCTCCCTCGTAAGCTCATAGACTTTTCCGATAAGCTCCTTAACTATACTAGGAGGTAGCCCTAGAGATGCAAGGTGCTTCAATATCCCATTATATAGTTGCTTCTTCTCATCCTCCGAGAGCTCTGCCAATACCCTCCACCTATCATCCTCCTTAACCCTTATTCCTATACTCGTTAGGAGGCCGTATGCGTTTGATTCATTTCCTGAGACGCCTACTATGAAGGGGTTCATGGTGCTGGCCAGGGCCACGTGTATGGGCTTGTAGCTTCTTCCATAAAAGAGGAGATCTTCTTCAACCTTCAGTAGGCCGCTCTCAACCGCGTCTCTGACTATCAGCTCATTTAGCCCATGAAGCCCTCTTCCATCAGCTCTATCCTGAAGATCTCCGAGCGCTCCGACCACCGCGACCGGCGAGAGCGTCACATTTTCCTCATTAAGCGCCTTTGCCACCAAGTATACGACTCCAGCTCCGCTTATTTCCTCAGCTCCATTTATGCCGTGAAGATGAGGGTTTAGCTGAATTATGGTGTTTGAAGGAGAGCCTAGAGGCTCATGATGATCTAAAACTATAATCAGCCTATCTCCCATGGCTTGAGAGAGCTCGGCCAAATAGCCGCTCCCCATATCAACTAAAATCGGGACGGAATCTCCCGGCAGGCTTTTTAATGCGTCTAAAGCTTCCTCAACCATTCTAACGGCTCTCGTGGAGAATCTCGCTCCCTCCCTTAGAAGCATCATGGATGCAATCGCTCCGGCGGAGAGCCCGTCGGCATCATTATGGCATAAAACCAGAAACTTGCTACCCTCATCGATAAGCGATCTA
>CAZILE010000064.1:0-5853 GCA_964540045.1 uncultured Nitrososphaeria archaeon
CTAGGCAGCTTATTTTTCTCCACTATCAGGTATAGGTCTTGAATTTGACTTGGAGAAATGGGAGGTTTATCTAAGATTTCGTAGTTTTTGAAGAAGTCGTTCGCAAGCCTTAATGTATATGGTGAGATCACGAAGGTGAGTGCGGCCGTTAGTCCGCTGAAGTTTCCAATTCTCCTAAAGCTCATGTAGAGCAGCAAGCTCGTCAATCCTCCATAGAACGCTATGGCAGTTTTCAGCCCAAGATTCTTATCCGCTGAGAGCAGGTAGAACGGGAGCAGGAGATAATATGTTAGGGGTGGGTCAGGATATTTTATCACACCCTCTGATGCGAGATGTTTAAGCTGGATCAGATAGTATGGGCCGTCGATGCCGTAAACTATCGGGTACTGCGTATAGACTATTAATAGTATGATATAGGCTGCGAGGAATGATCCTAGCGAATAGACGATGATCGATGGCTTCATAGCCTGATTCTAGAGATTATATTCATTTTATTTAAGAAAAATGTCGCAAGATTATATTCTAGTAGCTATGAATTTTCTTCGGATGGCTGAGCTGTGGTATTTCTCTTATGGATGGTCCCTCGATAAATCTCTCATGAAGAGATGTATAGGAAGTTGGATTGATGCTAGGCGAGCTATTCTAAAGGGGTACGAGCTCGTCTTCAACGCGTATTCCCCATCGTGGAAGGGCGGAGTCGCGAACCTTAGGGAAAGTGATACCTCGAGAACCTATGGTGTTGCCTATAGGATTACCTCCGAGCAGCTTAAAAGGCTTGATAGGTTTGAGGGCGTTCCCAGAAGATCTGCGAGAATAAGCGTCTTAATTGAGGTCGAGGGAGTGGGGGAGGTTAGAGCCGTGACCCACGTGGCAGCAAACCCTAAGGAGAGGAAAGTTCAACCTTCGAGAGAATACGTTTCCGCGATGCACAGAGGCATCAAACAGCATGGGCTCAGCGAAGATGCCCTAAAGTCCCTCCAGAAGATCACCGGGTAGAGATCCCCCAATCTAGGTGAGAGTTCCGGTAATTCGCTGGAAAGTCGGCGCCGTCGCCTTAGGGAAGAATAAAATTCTAGTTGCGACAATAGTTTCCGGCTTCGGGATGGAAGATCTGTACAGCTCTCTCTTCGCCGCTCTCCAGGCCCACGGGTATCTAGGAGCTTTCATAATCTCAGTTCTCGGAAGCCTCATCCCATTCCTTCCAGTTCCCTATCTGATACCAATAGTGCTCATGTCCAAGGTCTTGGACCCGCTTATCCTCGGGATTGCCGCTGGGGTTGGAGGAGCTTTGGGAAAGATAACTTCCTATATGCTGGGAAGATTTGGTAGGAGGTTCCTCAGCGAGGAGAGGAGGAAGAAGACGGCGACCCTTGGGAAGGCTATCGAAAAGTATGGAGTGATAGCGGTCTTCCTCTTTGCTTTAACCCCTCTTCCAGATGATGTAGTCTACATTCCGGTTGGATTAACGGAGTTGAGCTTAGTGAAGTTCATGATAGCTAATATGCTTGGGAAGATCGTTCTCTCATGGATCGTCGCTTACGCTGGGAGACTGTACTTTGACCTGGCCTCACTCTTCTTAGGAAAGGGCGAAGGTCTTGAAGCAGTTATAGTAGCTATGACCTCCATGATAGGTTTAACGATTCTCCTCCTGAGAGTTGATTGGGAGCGCGTAGTCGAGGTTGGAAAGCAAAAAGGATTCTGGGCTGCTTTCAAGGTGATGATGATCTCCTTGGGGTTTAGATCCTCTTCTGAGAAATAGCGTGGCGCGAGGCAAGACATATATCTCCCCGGTCTCAAGATAGGCCATGGCTCGAACCTATAAATGGCTTGGAGGAATAGGCTACATCCTGACATTCATCCCATATGTGAACTTCATCTCATCGATCTTGGTGGCGATAGCCTGGATCTTAATGGGGAGGGATACCCGGGAGAGGGTGTTCACAATACTCGGAGTGCTCATGATCGTTTTATTCGCAGTTAGCATAATCTTAGTAGTAGCAGTTTTCGCCTCGCTCTGGATGTGGATGATACCCCTAGTGATGAGAGGCCATGAGATGGGTATGCCGCTTCCAAGGCTCGGCAGCTTCATCTGGCTGATCATCGCGGCGGCGCTCATAATCTTGGGTCTGGCAATAGCTATGTTCATCTTTGACATAGTCGCTCACTTCAGGGCGGCGGGAATCTTCGATAATAGATGGTTTAAGCTGGGAGGATGGCTTAGGATAGGGACCTTAATCGCTCTCGCGGTCGCGATCCCCCTCATCGTGATCTCTGTGCTCTCCACAGGTCTTCAGGGTCTCTTAACTGGATTCGCTCCAGGAGAGCTCCCGGTTGGTATCCTGCTATCTATTCTATGGCCCTTGGCGATAGTGCTCGTAATATCCTTCTTAGCGATTATCTTCTCGATAGTGGCTTTCTTCACGATCCCCGAAGAAGAGGTCCCCCAACCTGAGCCCTCAGCAGAACAGGGTTGAGATATGGTTTTAGACAAGTAACTCTCTTTTTTCATGGTGCTCGGGTTTTGAGCAGATGGGGTGGAATATCATCTAAAGAGATGGCGGCGGTCGATGAGAACGCTGAATGGCTTGGGGTTCCCAGAGCACTTCTGATGGAGAATGCTGGCGCATGGGTCGCTCGAACCACATATCAGTGGTTGGGCGGAGTCGCAAACAAGAGAATTGCGGTCTTCTGCGGAACGGGAAACAACGGTGGAGACGGATTCGCCGCCGCAAGACATCTCGCGGGCCTAGGAGCAAAGGTTATAGTAGTTTTGATCGGCGACCCAAGCCGGATAAGAACACAGGAAGCGAGGATGAACTTCGACATAGTAAAGAGGATGAAAGAATCTATCAAGCTTCTTATCGTGAGCTCGCTCGAGGGCGTAGAGGAAATAAGATCCGAGATGGAGGGCGTGGAGGTGGTGGTTGACGCGACCTTCGGAACGGGTATAAAGGGCGAGATCAGGGAGCCTTGGAGGTCTGTGATCCAGCTCATCAACTCGCTAAAAGCTCTTCGGATAGCAGTTGACATACCATCTGGAGTGAACCCCGACACAGGAGAGATTGGGGATATATCTGTTAACGCTGATGTAACCGTAACCTTTCATAAGCCGAAGCTCGGAATGCCTGCCGCAGCGGACTACTGTGGGGAGGTCGTCATCGTGCCGATAGGTATACCCCCAGAGGCGGAGCTCCTCATGGGTCCAGGGAACGCCAGGCAGGCTTTGAGATCCATGGGGGATGAGGCCGAGGAAGTTATTCTTTTCGAGGACCTTCCAGAAGAGGCAAAGGCCTTGATGAGGATTCTTGGAGTGAGCTATAAGCTTGGAAAAGACGTTAGAGAGAGAGTAGTGTATGTTGGAAGAAGAGTTGACCTAGTGGAAGGCCGCGATGATTTCTCAGCCGCGGTTGCTCTTGGAATAGCTTCTAACCCCAAGCTGATCTCGATTATAGATGAGGAGAAGGCGGGGGAAAAGCTTGGGATAAGCCTTGAGAATGGGCTTCACGAGAAATATCGATCACTTTCTAAGAAGTCTTCAGAGCTCGAGCAGTTGATCTATATCAGGGGAATGAAAACCGACCTCTTGATAGGTGATTCGAGATGGAGGTTGAGCTGGATCGACAGACCATTAAACGATGCTGGGGTTAACACTCTAATCGCGGTAACCTTATCCTTAATCGCCAGGAGCGTAGATAGATTTGAGGCGGCCGCCGCAGCCGGATATCTAGCAGGAGTAGCGACTAAGTCGGGCTATCGAGCGGCGTTAAATGAGCTTAATAGACTTATGGGAAGATCTTAACAGCTGTTTAGGATGAGAGCTGGCGTGCCTTCTCCCACCTCAAGTATATCTGAGCGATCTCATCGAAAGTTAGGAAGACTATCTCTCCTTTCTTGGCCAAAGGCTCTAGGCTGCTAAGCCATTCATCATATGCTTTAATCACCTTATCCACCTCAGCGCCAGACCCGCATTGATATAGATGAGAGCTCGCATACCAAGTGTTTATCTTTCCTTCTTCCATGTCCTTTAATGCTTCTTGTAGGGATTGAGATGCCTCATCGAAGCATCCCGGATTGGAGCGGCAGTCGATCTCAAAATCGTTAGCCTTATACCAACCTGGTATGTATACTATGCTTCCTGCCTCGTCATGGGTCATCCATTCTCCGGTTGCGAGGTTAATCATCTGAACGCCTGGGAGGATCCATGGATGAATCCTCGTAGGGGAGATACGCGTTTGGCGGTAGTACGGCTTCTCCACCGCCGTCATGGACATGAAGCCTAGGCATCCATCGCAGACCCCAAGACGGCTCACGTTCTCGAGTTCAAATCCTCCGCCGAGGTTCGTCGGCTCGTGGCCCAGCGCTCGAGCAACCACCTCCTTAACAGCTCGATTATACTTGAGCTTCTGCTCATCATTCACGAGTCCAAGTTCCTTTATGTGATGACCTAGATGACTTTGAACCCCGATTCCATGTCCTCTCGCCTCAAGCTCTCTTAAGATAAATCTCCCAAACTTCACGTCAGCGTCCGCGAACTGCTTCTCAGTCTGTATCGAGAGCTTGGCGCCATGCTTCTCGAAAACCTTCGCGAGCCTATCTAAGGTCTCCGCATATTTCGTGAAAACCTCCTCGCTTTCATTATAATATGGCAGCCGCCCGGGCATCTCCTCGATATGTAGTTGAAAGGCTACGAGGAGTCTCCTCCCGATACAGTCGTATGGGCATGTCTTCCAATCTTCACCGACCTCGCACACACCGTTTCCGCAGCTGTCAGGTATCTCAACCAATGATAATAGCTTGCTTTCAGGTTTTGCCAAAGCCTCGAAGAATGCTAAGACGTCGTCAAAGTACTCGGACAGGGGCATTGAGTGGCCTAGATCATGCCAGATTATCCTCTTCTCCTTTGCCGAGGAAGCGGCTTCATATGCCATGATACACGTCTCCGGAGGGAGCAGTCTATCCCTCTTTCCACAGTGGAATTGAAGCTCGCCATTATAGTATGGGAGATAGTATAGCGGGTCTACCTCTCTCAGCTTATCTGGATTGCTTAGAAGCTCTTGGATCGCGGCCCGCTCCTTTTCGCTCTTCGGCTTCACATTTGAGAGCACATAGCTTAGGTTCGCAGACGCTAGCAGGAGCGCGGCCTTTTCGATTCCGCTTTCGCCCAAGGCCACTCCGGAGACTATGCTTCCGAGGCTTCTGGAGATTAAGTAAACCTCCTCGGCGCCATCCTCTCTCAGAAACTCCTCTATCATAAGAATCTCTTCGGCTCCCCGCTTTACCACTTCATAGAAGTGGCTTGGATCATATCTTCCCCTCTCGCCGTGGTATGGCAGATCAAATGCAAAGACGCAGTATCCATGCTTCTTGAACTCATTCATGTCCTGGATCCAGACCGATTTATCCCTTCCCATGCCGTGAACGAAGATTATACATTTCCCATTCCAGTTTTCAGGCTTCTCGTAAATGTATGAGAATGGAGGCTTGGATTTCTCTGTCGGCTGAGAGGTCTGAAAAGTTGTCAGTTCACTTGAAGGAGACTTCTCGGTTTTCATGAATGTGATCTCAGTCTTTTCCACGGTCTTTGAGGTACTGGAGGTTAAGGAGGAGGTGGTCTTTTTCGGAGGGGGCTTGGGGGGTTTTGGGTGCCCGGTGGACTGAATCGTGCTTGTCGTCGTCTTTTCCTGACCCCTGAAAAGCAAGGGATATGCCAGATATAAAATTCCGGCTAATAGCATCACTATAAGCACTATGGTCATTATGGATGTTCGGCTCACCCGGTTATCAGCCTCCGGTTGCCGGAGCTCAATCTAATAATGTGGAGTATTGAGGTGATTGCGGGTTTCATATCTTTAG
>CAZILE010000065.1:0-5825 GCA_964540045.1 uncultured Nitrososphaeria archaeon
TTAGCCCATTAACCTATTACCTATACCTCATCCTGTACAACTTGGTCTATGTCTTACCTCTGCTCGCGATAGTTTTGGTCTTCGCATACACCCTCGGGAGAATGAGGCTATCGGAGGCTTGGGCCAGAAGGGTTAAGCTCATCTCAGGATACCTCATGATCGCTCTCGCCCTAGCGGTTCTTCTGAGACCTTGGATGCTGACCTTCTTGGAGACAACCCTTCAGCTTCTGGCCATACCGGTAGCGACCTCGATCCTAACGATCTTCATCTACGAGCGGGTTTTGGGAAAGAGGCGGGCTTAGGATACTTTTATGAGGTCGAGCACATCTCTTTCTGCGGAATGCCGCTGGCGGCGAAGATCTTTGAGATCAAGGCGGAGGTATCTCTCGAAGAGATAGCCGAGAAGCTGAGGGATTACAAGCTCGTTGAGGAGCGGGACGAAGGTGAACAGCACTTCGAACTTCTCACCGAGGTCAAGGACTTAGATCTGAAGGACGATAGGCTCGAGGGCATCTTCGGCAGGGACAAGCTTATAATGATAAACCAAAGAGGGAACCTTATTCCGATACTGAAGACTGTTTATGCTAGGATGATCTTCAGAAGAGTTAAAGATCTTATGCTCCTGACGGTCGTCCAGGAGAAGCACTTCGCGAACGCGGTTGCCTCAATCCTTTCTCACCACCTCTTCCTATCCTATAAGGCGATAACCGAGGCGAGGATCTCCCCATCGGTGATGAGAGAGTTTCATGAGCGTAATCCTGAGGGAACGAAGGTAATTTACTTCGATGATCTCGACTTCGTTGATGTGGATAAGCTCGCCCTTTACGGTGACTCGCTCAAGAACACGGCGTTATATGAGGAGTATCTTCGGCATGGGAAGATCTGGTATATAGTATTCACGGTCGCTGGAACGAGCAGGGTCATGGGGCTTACTCGAAACTGCGTTGTAACATCCTTCACAAAGATGCCCGAATCCGAGTTCGTCGAATATATTGACGAGATAGTCGTTCCCCTAATAGTGAGGAGCAGAGAGCAGGGTGGAGAGGATTGAGCGCAACGGCCTCAGCGCCGGGAAAGGTGATCCTATTTGGAGAGCATTTCGTTGTTTACGGCAACCCCGCGATAGTGTCATCAATAAGTCTAAGGGCGAGGTCAACGGCCTTCAAGTCTTTTGGAGATGAGGTGAAGTTAGAGGATGGAAGCCGAGATAATCCTTCAGTGAGATCTGCCACATACGTGCTGGAGAAGCTCGGTCAAAGCGGTGGAATAACCTTGAGAATATCCTCCGAGATCCCGGAGAGCGTTGGCTTGGGATCTTCTGCATCCGTCGCCGCAGCCTCGGCGGCCGCAACCCTAAAGCTCTACTCGGATAGGCTTGATCTACCACTCATCTTGGAAGCTGCTCATGAGGGTGAGAGGATAATTCACTACACTCCCTCCGGGATAGATACATCGGTAGCGGTCTTCGGCGGAGCTGGAACCTATACTAAGTTGGAGGGGTATAGAAGGCTCGATCTTGGGCTTGAGGAGCTACTGGTAGTAAATACTGGGAAGAAGAGGAGAACAGGTGATCTCGTTAGAAGGGTTAGGGAGTTCGGAGAGAAGAATCCGGAGAGATTCGAAAGTTTCTTAGAAGAGTCCAAGCGTATCGTCGAAGCTGCTCTCGATCATCTAAAGTCTCAGAACCTCGAAGCCCTAGGACTTCTCATGAGAAGAAATCAGGAACTTCTGAAAGCGGTCGGAGTCTCATCTCAAGAAATAGATGACGTTGTTGAGGCATGTCTGAGATTAGGAGCTTATGGCGCTAAGCTTACAGGTGCGGGCGGTGGAGGATGCGTGATAGCTATCGCAGATTATGACAAGCTTGATAGCTTGGTTAAAGAGCTGGGTCGGAGGTTCCAAGTCTTTAAGATGAGGCTCGGAGTTGAAGGAGTTAAGATCGAGCCTCCGAGAGAGTTGAGGTAATCTTCTTGTAGATCTTCTCAACCTCGCTTAGGAGTAAGAGGGTTAACCTCTCCGCTTCACCGGTGTAGTTTGACGGCTTTAACTCCGCAAGCTCTACATACATGTCTTCTGGAAGAAGGTTCCTCAGGGCTTCCATCACGCTACTCCACCCACTCTTAACAGCGTCCTGAACTATCTCATATGCTTCCTCAACCCCGATCTTCCTCAAGTAAACTTGGTAGGCCTCGGCCAGAACTTCTGGATGACTTTCAACCTCCTGCAGCATCTCCTCCCTTCTAACAATCATCCTGCTCAAAGCATTCCTCAGGTTAATTATCCCGAGAACGGTTAAGGATAATGGAAGCCCGTAGAATCGCTTGATTATCGAGTCTGATAGATCTCTCTGAAGCCTGCTCGAGAGAAGTCTCCTGGAGATATAGGCGAAGTTCTCTGATGCTAGGTCAAATGCTCCCTCAGCATTCTCTAACAATATTGGGTTAGATTTATGAGGCATGGTAGATGAGTGAACCTCGCCCTCCTTTATGCCGAAGACTAAAAGACCTAAGGAAGACATCATCCAAAGATCTCTACAAAGGTTTGATAGAATTGAATCGAGAAGGGCGACTTTCATTAAGTAATCCGAGATTCCTTCATGCGGAATTACTTGAGTTGCCGCAGGAACGTATTCGAGCCCGAGCGACTCGACGAAAGACTTGCTGAACTCGATCCAGTCTACATTTGGGTAAATGAACTTCAGGGCGGAGTGATCTCCAACGGCCCCACCAAATTTTCCGGGGAACTTAAAGAAACAGATCTGCTCCGATATCTTAGCTATCCTAAAGGCATAGTTTGCTAAGAATTTTCCAAAGGTGGTGGGAACGGCTGGAACTCCATGAGTTCTCCCAAGCATCACAGTATCGACATGCTCTAAAGCAAGCGATGAGATCTGCTCCATCAGATCAACCAAAGCTGGAGCCAGAACCTCTCTATTGAACGCGGAAAGCAGTCTAGAGAACGCAAGGTTATTCACATCTTCAGACGTCAAACCTAAATGAACATAAGGGGTTAATGGGTCAAGCTCGTACTCGTGAAGCTTCTCCCTCAAGAATTTGACGACAGCGGCAACGTCATGACCAAGGTCCCTCTCAATCTCCTTAACCTTCTTCGCATCATCTATCGAGAACTCCTCTCCGATAACGCCTAAAGCTTCTTCCCAGTTTAGTGGAAGCATGCTGATCTTGTCCTGTTCAACATCTTCGATCAGCTTAGTTAAGTATCGTAGCTCAACTTTCACCCTCTCCTTCATCAAAGAATATTCAGAAAAGTATCCTGAAAGTTTCTCAAGCTTCTCTCGATACCTTCCATCAATCGGAACTATGGTTTCAAGCGGGTCCATCACCTCTCTACCTCCATCCCGACCTCAGCTCCTATCGACACTATCTTGATAGGCTTTTTAAGAAGTTCCTCAACAATCTCAACATAGGATCTCGCCTCGTCCGGTAACGCCTCCCACCCTTTCTCCGCAATTTTCCTCCACTCTGCTTCGGAGAACCTCCTCCATCCCTTAACTTCCATGTACACGGGCTTAACCTTGTTAAGTAGTTTAACGCTCGGCGACGCGATCTTCAGGGATTCTCCATCAAGCTCGTATTCTACGCATATCTTGAGCTTGTCAAGTCCGCTCAGAACATCCAGCTTCGTCAAAGCAATCCAATCAATGTTACTTATCTTAACGGCATATCTCAGGAGGGGAAGATCGAGCCATCCAACTCTCCTAGGTCTCCCGGTCGTCGTTCCATACTCTTGACCAGCTTCCCTTAGTCTCTCACCAAGCTCTCCTCCAAGCTCGGTTGGGAAGACGCCTGCTCCAACCCTCGTGGTATATGCCTTCATAACTCCGATAGCCTCGGTTATCCTCGTAGGTCCAATCCCACATCCCGTACATGCCGCTCCCGCTATCGTATTTGATGAGGTTACATAAGGATAGGTTCCATGATCTATGTCCAGCAAAGTTCCCTGCGCTCCCTCGAAAACCACCTTCCTCCCCTGATCCAAAAGATCGTTAATGAAGAGCTCGACGTCCCCGACATAGGGCGCGATTCTCTCGCCGATGAGTTTAAGCTTCTCTAAGTCGGCGGGCTTATCTCCGTGCATTCTCTCCAAGATCTCAAGCTTCTCCTTGAGAGCATTCTCATCCAATAGGTCCTCCACTCTTATCCCCGTTCGCAGAGCTTTATCGGAATAGGTCGGTCCAATCCCCCTTCTCGTGGTTCCGACGGCCCTTCCACCCCTAACCTTTTCTATCCTCGAGTCAAGCTCCTTATGTATTGGAAGAACGATGCTTGCCGCCCTACTTATCATAAGCCTCGGCTTCAACCCGATTGATCCTAAAAGCTCAAGCTCCTCAAAGACCTCCTCTAGGTCCACAACGGTTCCGGAGGCTATGCAGGGCGTGGCTCCAGCCGCCGACCCAGCCGGAAGGATGTTGAACTTCAACTTCCTGTTATTCACTACTACGGTGTGACCTGCATTCGCTCCGCCCTGAAATCTCACGACGCAGTCAGCGTTCTTACAGAGAAGATAGGAGATCTTGCCCTTTCCCTCATCTCCCCATTGAAGCCCGGTTATGACTATACCCGGCATTTCTCATATCACCTCCACGTCATGGGGGGCGCTCTCCTTGAGGCTCGTCGGAGTTACCCTAATGAACACCGCCTTTCTCCGAAGCTCGTCAATATTCCTAGCGCCCAGGTAGCTCATCCCGGATCTCAGCCCGGCGACAAGCCTCCTGATGACATCCGACGCGGAGCCCGTGTAGGGAACATATGCCTCAACCCCCTCCGCATAATAGGAGTATTCTGAGGCGTCTAGGAGGGCTTCAGCCTCGTTCTCCCGAATCCTAAACTCTCTTCCAAGCATGGCATATACGGATGCCATTCCTCTGTAGATCTTACATCTTCTGCCATTCCTCATGACCACGGTCCCCGGGCTCTCATCAGTTCCGGCCAGAAGCTTTCCGATCATCACCGTAGAGGCTCCTGCTGCCAGCGCCTTAACTATATCTCCGCTTTGCCTAATTCCTCCATCAGCGATTATCGGGACCCCCATTCTACCAGCAGCCTCGGAGCATTTCATTATAGCCGTTAGCTGGGGAACTCCAACCCCGGCGACGAGTCTCGTTGTACAGACGGAGCCAGGTCCTATTCCAATCTTAACCGCGTTCGCGCCCGCTGAGGCTAGATCCTCAACCCCTTCTTGGGTCGCGACGTTTCCCGCAATTATATCAACTTCATCTCCATAGATTCCCTTAATCTTCTTCACCATCTCTATGCACATCTCGCTATGCCCATGAGCCACATCTACGACCAGCACGTCAACGCCCGCCTCCACCAGAAGCTTAGCTCGCTCAATCTCTCTTTCCCTAACACCTATCGCGGCCGCGGCCAGAAGCCTTCCTTTGGGGTCTCTTGAAGCATTCGGGTAGGCCTCGCGCTTAACGAGATCAACGCTAGTGATCAACCCCTTCAGCCTACCCTCTTCATCCACTAAAGGAAGCTTCTCAATCTTATGCTTCCTGAAGACCTCTCTGGCTTCCTCTAGCGATACCCCTTGTCTCGCGATTATCATATCTTTCTTAGGCGTCATACAATCTTTGACGAGTTTTCCATCATTCTCAAAGAGGATATCCCTCCGAGTCAAGATTCCGAGAAGCTTACCTGTATCATCCACCACCAACAACCCGCTTATGCCCAGAAGTCTCATGAGCTCTTTAGCCTCCTTCACGGTTGCGTCAAGCTTTATGGTCGCGGGCTTCTCGATCACGATGTTCTCAGCGCGCTTAACCTTAGATACTTCATCGGCTTGCCTTTGAGCAGGCATAA
>CAZILE010000066.1:0-5699 GCA_964540045.1 uncultured Nitrososphaeria archaeon
GGAGAGCTGGAGGAAAGAGGGCACGTTGTTCGACCGCTTAGATCTATTGGAAGATTTCAGGTCATGGGCTTGCTTCAAGCGGCGAGATACTATGTTTTAAGAGGCGATCTTAACCTTGCGAAGTCCTTTGGGCTGAATAGAGCAATATTCTATGCTTGGGCTAAGAAGCGGGGTGTAACAGCTAGGAGGGCCGTGGCGAGACGACCTAGAGCTGAGGAAGTTTACAAGCGTGTCGAGGCTGTAGAGAAGATAGGAGATGAGGTAGCATATAAGGCTCCTGAAGGATTATTTATGATTGGAGATCAGATTCAGAAGCCAGCAGACTTTGATAGGCAGATTGCGGCGAGATTCGGCGGGGAGTTTAAGAGATATTGGAAGGCTGCGGTGAACTATCTCAAGAGCCTTCCCGAGGAGGTTCTTAAAAACCAGCGGGAATTCTATGAGAAAGCTTATCTTCCCGTCAGGGATCATCCGGAGAAGATCTTGAGACATGGAGAGAGGCGTGGCCAATAATCTTTGGAGATAAATTCCGCATGCTCTCAACATTATTCTTGAAAGGATTGGGGATCTTCGGCTTTAATAGATGGTAAGAATGAATTCGAGTGGGGCTAAGGATCATGGAGGTAAGCGAGACCGTAATCGATGAGATTATCGAGATCTTTAAAATTAAGGTGGATTTAACCGAGATTTTAGAAGTCAAGGGGCTCGCTAAGGAGAGCCGAGTCTTTAGGGTGAAGGGATTTCCAAAGGACTGTGAAGTCTACTTGATTGATAATCTATCTGGCAAGGATATAGCCTGTCATCCTCACATTGTCGATGAGAAGCTTTCGGAACTGTGCCTCAAGGCTGCGAGAGACGCTGCGAAAGCCATAATCGAGTTAACCGATATCCGGGAGTATGGTGAGGAAAACATAGTCTTCGAGCATGTCTTGAGAGCTGCTCCGGGATATAGGCTTCACGAAGCCTTGAGAGAGGCTGGGGTAGGGTTTAGGGAGATCTGGATAAGGCCTAGATACATCATTCCATCTTATCGAGATCATTACGAGGCTGCTGAGAAACGCATAGAGATAGTTTACGAAGATTTTTCCGAACTTCCTAGAAGAGAACTCCTTTTGGTGATGAAGCCTGATACGGAGGCTAGTGGGAGAACGGGGCAGATCTCGTTAAGGAGACTCGCAGAGGTCGCTGAGGAGCGAAACTCCGCTCTCGAGGAGCTCATAGCTTATGGGTTCATCTCAATACATGGATTGAAGAACATCTATCAGACCGCGAAAGATCTCGGGTTTAAGAAGGTGCACTTCTTCGTGATCGGAGATCTAACCGCTCTCTGCCACAACCTTTACGACATGCCGCTCTACGGCCCAGATGAAAGCTACTACTCTGAGCAGGGCGAGCTAAGGCTGATAAGCGGGATCGCTGATTACAGCACCCTCAAGCGATACATCCCAGAATACATCCCAGGAGCAGATCAGCCTGGAGACTGGTCCGCGAGACAAACAAGCGTTTACACAGGTTATAGCTATGAGCCGGGCGGGATCGAGAAGCACCTAAAAAACAGCATTGCTCTCATTGAGAGGCTCTGGAAGATTTCCAAAGATCAAGAGTGGTTCATGGACTTTCATGAGAGGGCGATAAAAAACGAACTAGAAGCTCTCAGAACGGCCTTAAGCAACATTCAAGCTGAATCAGAAAAAGATGATTAGTCTATAATTGATTGAACCGGAAGCTCTCTTAGCTCCGACTTCACCTTACCTATCTGAAAGATTCTTCCTGAGGGAAGTTTCACTATTACGACGCCGCATTCAAGGCACTTAAAGTAATGATTATAGCCCCCATAGGCTTTCTGAGGGCCGAGGTATATTAAGCGAGAATGCTTACACATCTTCCAAATTATATTACGAGCTCGCTAGCTTTATCCTTTGCGCAGAACGTCCCGTAGGATGAACGGCAATGAATTTCCTCCCGAAGAGGTCTTAAATTGCCGCTAAATAATGTCTTATCGCCGTGAGGGTTCTGGTGACCGGGGCGGCCGGATTTATAGGCTCTCACCTCTGTGAGAGACTTTTAAGGATCGGGTTCGAGGTTCATGGATTGGATAATTTGAGTAGGGGGTCTGCTGAGAAAATCGAAGCGCTTAGAAGAAATGGGCTACATTTTCATAGAGTCGACGTTAGAGATCGTTATGAGGTCGAGAGAATTTTGAGAGAAGTTAAGCCGGACATCGTCATGCATTTGGCGGCCTTAATAAGCGTTGAGGAGAGCTTCGAAAAACCAGAGCTATATATGGAGGTTAACGCCGTCGGCACA
The DNA here is from genome assembly GCA_964540045.1 of uncultured Nitrososphaeria archaeon. GTDB lineage: Archaea > Thermoproteota > Nitrososphaeria_A > Caldarchaeales > Wolframiiraptoraceae > Wolframiiraptor. The sequence goes on from CAZILE010000066.1 coordinate 2,308, forward strand.
AAAAATATCGTCGAGGGAGCAAATAAGGCGGGATCGAGAAGGCTGATCTACGCCAGTAGCGCGGCCGTATACGGGAACCCCATCAAGCTTCCGATATCCGAAGATCATCCCCTCAAGCCGATCTCCCCTTATGGCCTCTCAAAGTTAGCTGGGGAAGTTCATATCAGATCTCGATTCACGGGCGAGGAAAACTCGGTGATTTTAAGGATCTTCAATGTTTATGGGCCTGGACAAAGTCTAGAATATGCGGGGGTAATAGCCAAGTTTCTCAATCACTTGAGGATGAAGAAACCGCCCACGATCTTCGGAGATGGATCGCAGACGAGAGATTTCATCCACGTACACGATGTCGTCGAAGCATTCATCAGGTCACTGGATGCTAAGCTAGATAATCATGAAGTGATCAACATCGCCTCAGGTAAACCCACCAGGATAATAGACCTAGCAGAAACTATGATTAACTTATTTGGCTTAGATCTCAAGCCCGTTCACCAGCCTCTCAGGCAAGGGGACATTCAAGAGAGTTATGCCGATATATCCAGGGCTCGCCGAATCCTAGGGTGGAATCCGAGCATAACGCTTAAGGAGGGATTGCGTAGCCTAATCGAAAGCTCTTAAATCGATTATGAATATAAGTTGAGGAAAACATGGTTCTTAGGTATGATAGTCGCTCTAGGATCCCTGAATGAGATCAAGATAAAGGCTGCTGAGATATGCTTTAAGCGATTTTTCAGAGAAGCTGTTATTAAAGCCGTTTCCATCGACGTCCCCCCACAGCCAATAGGCCTTGAAGAAACGTTGAGGGGAGCAGTCTTGAGAGGATATGAGGCCATGAAGCGTTATCAAGCAGACCTCGGAGTTGGAGTCGAGGCCGGTTTGATTAAATCGCCGTATAGCATTACAGGGTATGTCGACCAGCATATATGCGCGATAATCGATCAAGAGGAGAGGGTTACGGTCGGCTCGAGCATGACTTTAGAGTTTCCTGAAGAAGTTATTGATAAGATCATGCGGGGAGAGGCATGTGAGGCGGAGGAGGTTATGGAGGAGATATCCGGGATAAGGGAAATAGGGCGGAAGAAGGGCGCCGTCGGATATCTTACCAGAAATTATGTTCAGAGACTAGACCTCTGCGTACAGGCCATAACCTCTGCCTTGATACCTAGGATAAATCCGGAGCTTTATCCCTCAAGATGGCCTAAGCTTGAGGACCTTCTGAAAAAGCGATCTTACCGGCATCTCTGAAAATATCCTGCTTCTAAACAGCAAGCCTTTCCGCGAGTTTGAGAACCTCCAGATTTAATTGCTTTACTTTCTCACATGAATCTTCCAAGCTTACTGATGTCACCTCTCCCTTCTGTATCCCAACGACCCTATCGCCCTTTCCTTCAAGAAGAAGAGTAACTGCTTCTTCTGCAAATATGCATGCAAGATATCTGCTCCTCGCGGTCGGGCTTCCTCCTCTCTGAACATATCCCAGGATGCTCACTCTAACCTCTACGCCGACTTTCCTCTCGATCACATCAGCCAGGCTACGCGTCTTCCCAACCCCTTCAGCGATCACTATTATGCTTGACCGCTTCCCCTTCGCTGCGTTCTCCTTAAGAATTTCCAGCACCTTTTCTTCATCATACTCCACTTCGGGAACTAGTATTATCTCTGCTCCGGCTGTTAACCCCACCTCGACGGCTAGAAAACCTCTCCTTCTCCCCATCACCTCAACTATGAAAGTTCTTTCATGAGATACTGCTGTATCTCTGATCTTATTTATCTCGTTTAAGGCAGTGTTCACGGCAGTATCAAACCCTATCGTCTCATCAGTCCCATAAACGTCGTTATCTATCGAGGCGGGCAGCGCCACAATCCCTGCGTCGGTAAGCTTGCTGAGCTCATGAGCTCCTCGAATTGATCCGTCGCCTCCTATGACCACTAAGCCATCAACGTCGTTCCCAGCGAGGGTCTTTGCGGCTCTCTCCAGCCCCTCCCTCGTCTTGAACTCAGGACATCGTGATGTTCTCAATATTGTTCCGCCTAAATGCAGTATTCCGCTCACTGATCTCGAGTCGAGCTTTCTGAACCTGTTTTGGATAACACCCTCCCATCCTCTCTCGAATCCTATAACTTCAATGTCATTCCAGGCCGCGAGCCTGACAACTGCTCTGATCGCGGCGTTCATTCCAGGAGCGTCTCCACCGCTGGTTACCACCCCGATCCTCTTCAACGTCCTCACCTGTATTAACTTTCAGACGATTATTAGATGATTAAGGTTTTTGTTGGGATGAAGCTGGCTCGGCCGATCATTCCTGCTGGGTTCTCCTCGTTCTTGGAGGAGCGTAAGGTGTTGGGATGAACTCGACGCTCGGCCTGATTGCTGCTGGCTGCGGATAAAGCTCCATAAGCTGATAGACCTCGGCAGGTATTTCGGTTTTCACGGGTATCCCGATCCTCTTCGCTTCTTCTACGGTTATCGGGTAGTCATGCGTCCACCTCCCCTCGACCATTATCTTAGCTAGCTCCCTGGCCTTCTCCTCCCCAAGCCTGTCCTTTGTCAAAGAGTAGACGAGATCCTCCATCTGCCTGACGGCTTTCTCAGCAATGTCCGCAAGAATCAGATACTCTTCCTTGATTTTCTCCTTTCCCTTCTCGCTCACGATCTTCAGAAGGGATGCAGCTGGAATCGCGCCATGTCTAGGATCGCTTAGCTGAGGATCCACCGGGCCGAGGACAGCGTTCTGATCCATCCAGAGTTCGTCTGCCGCAAGGGCTATCAGCGTTCCGCCGCTCATGGCGTAGTGTGGGACTATTGCTATTGTCTTCGCTTTATGCTCTCTTAAGGCCAGAGCTATCTGAGCGGCTGCAAGAACCAAGCCTCCTGGAGTGTGTATTATGACCGCTATCGGCATTTCCTGCGGCGTCATCCTAATGGCTCTTAAAACCTGCTCTGAGTCTTCGATGTCAATATACTTGTAGAAAGGTATTCCGAATAAGCCTATACGCTCCTGCCGATGTATCAGCGTAACCAGCCTACATCCAAGCTTCTTTTCTAATCTCTTTATCAGGTTAAGCCTAGCCCCCTGAAGGGCCTTTATCTTATACTGAGGCCAGAGGAATATCATCATCAGTAGGAAGAGCCAGAATAGAAAGCCTATGTCAAAGCCTCCATCCATATTTTATCAAAATACTCAAATGTCCTAAAAGGTTATCTCCGGTCTAAATTACCAGCCGAACATATGAGTCCAACCCTTTTTCAATCGCCTTTTTGTAAGCGAGGTCAGCCGTAACGGCATCCTGTATAGCTAAGCCTGTTGAAGAGAAGACCGTTATCTCATCATCCCTCTCTCTTCCTTTCTTAAGCCCGGCAACGACCTCACCTATCTCGGCATAGATGTCCT
>CAZILE010000067.1:0-5686 GCA_964540045.1 uncultured Nitrososphaeria archaeon
TGTCCTCGACCGTGAAATATCGGGAAACACTTTCCTTAATTTTATCGAGCTTCTCATAGTAGGATTCCAAGTCCCTTATCCAATTCAGCCGGACCTTGCTCATTTTAATATTTTCCTAGGAGCCCCTTTAAGCCGCTGGAAGAAATATATTCGAATTACGCAAGTTTAGATTCATGCGGTTTAACGAGAGACCCTGTAGGTATTTTGAGAAGCCGGGGTCAGCGAATACTGAAGCTGTTCTTGAGGCTGTTTCAAGAAGGCTGGACGAGGGGGATGTGAGGACCGTGGTGGTGTCAAGTACTTCCGGAAAAACTGGGCTTAAATTTGCTGAGGACCTCCAGAAGAAGGCGAAGGTAGTCGTGGTATCTTATGAGAGGCTCCGCCCCGGGTTCAAGGACAAGATCCTCAGCTTCGGAGGAGTAGTCATCGAGGAGGCCGACTTGCCCATGCACAAGCGGGGGATGGATAAGATAAGGAACGCTCTTTACATACTTGGTCAAGGATTTAAAGTCGCGGTTGAGGTAATCCTGATAGCCGTGGACGAAGGGGTCGTGAAGTCTAAGCAGGAAGTGATAGGAGTAGGAGGGACTGAGCGCGGAGCGGATACAGCTATCGTCGCCAAAGCCTCATCCTCGAAGGACATGTTAGGCCCCGATATTAGGAAGAGGTTCGAAGTGAGGGAGGTAATCGCCATGCCCCTCAAGAAGAAATGGTGGGAATAAAAGGATGAAGCATAAAGGATAGCTATCTTCTGGTTATGTCAGAGGAAGGGGCGGCATGGAAAGTCGTGACGAGGGACAAGCCTTCCAGATAAGGGAGGCTTCGGCAGCCGATCTCTCGCGGGTTATGATGATAAATAGGCTCTGCCTCCCTGAAAATTACACCTACTTTTTCTTCGATGCCATTCTTCAAAACTATCCTAAAACCTTCTTGGTGGCTGAGATAGATGGAAAGATCGCCGGATACATAATGTGTAGAGTTGAGCGCGGCCTCTCAAAGCTGAATAAACTAAGCATGAAAAAGCTTGGGCACATAATCTCGATAGCTGTTCTCCCAGAGTATAGGAGAAGGGGGGTCGCGACAGCACTGCTAGCTAGAGCCATGAAGCTACTCAAGGATGAATATAAGTGTGCAGAGGTCTACCTTGAAGTCAGGGTCTCGAATAACCCCGCCATCTCTCTCTACCGAAAACTTGGATTCGAGGTGGTAAAAACGTCAAGAAGATATTATGTGGATGGGGAGGACGCGTACGTTATGGCTAGAAGGCTGTAGAGCTCGTCTAGAGAAAGCTCTGAGACCTCACTCTGGCCAGTAGTATGCTAACCTCATTAGGCTCGGCGGAGATCTTATCGCTAAACCTGACCTTCCCGGTCATCCTGTTAAAGTGCGCATATCTTCCTCGGGGAAGCTCATCAAGCCTGCAATAATAGATTATCGGAGTTAAGGATGCTATTGGTACTAAAAACGCGAAGGCGATCTTCTTCTCTTCATCGAGATTGATTATTGATGCGTGCATTGAGGAGGCAATAGATACCAGTTCTTCGAGTTTTGACACCTCGATCCGAATAGAGGATACCTTACTCATCAAATCCAGATACTCAGCTCGCCTAATAGGCTTATCCCTTGAATATCTCGAGCCTTGGAATGATCTTAGATGCCTCTTCTAGATCTTTGTGGCTATCTATGCTAAGCCAGATACATGATTCATAGGGATGGGCTTTCAGCAACCCCCTCTGAGCAAGGATAGGAAAGGTTACTCGCTCTATATCACCCTTCTCAGGCAGATGATCGAGTATCTTAGATCTAAGGGCGTAAACTCCGGCATTTATCCAGTACTCTTTTATCCGAGGCTTCTCTATGAACGATTTTATCTTTCTGCTTTTTGAATCAAAGTCCACGACTCCAAACGGCGAAGGCAGATGAACTAGGGCCATCGAGCCTATGCATTCTTCATCTAAGTCTTCTAAAAGTTCAAGCGGGTTTAGGTCGGTCAGCACATCCCCATTTAACATTATGAATTCTTCATGACCCTTGAGAAGGGTCTCGGCGTTCTTTAACGCTCCTCCGGTTCCAAGAGGCTTTTCCTCAATAGAGTAGCTTATCTTCACACCATATCTCGACCCGTCTCCGAGCTTTTCCATCAGCTTCTCCTTAAGGTATCCCGCGCACACAACGACCTCTTCGATACCGTAATGCTTAAGCCAGGCTAGTTGCCATTCAATTATTCCCTTATCCCCTACGGGGAGGAGGGGCTTGGGAAGAGTCTCGGTGAGGGGCCTGAGCCTTTTCCCATAACCTCCAGCTAAGACAACCGCTTTCATCAAGATTCTTCAATGCTCTCCGAAAATTATACTATTCCTGTATGTAAAGGAGCGCTTAGCTAGGGGGGTCTAAACCTGACCCTCTGACCCTGAGCGGTATCTTCGACTATTATTCCGATTTTTGCCAGTTCATCTCGGAGATCGTCGCTAAGCTCATAAAGCTTTCTTTTTCTAAGCTCCTCCCTAACTTTGAGCAGGATGTCAAGAATCCTTTCAGTATCCGCATGCAGCCTCATTCTCTCCGGTTTGTACTCTTGCAGAAGCCCTAAAGCCCGTGAAAGATCAAGGATCCCGTCATAGTAGGACCTTAGGACGTTCTTTTCGTACCTTGATCTGGAGGTGATATAAGCATTGGCAGCTCTAACGAGGCTATAAATCTCGGCTAAGGCTTTCGGGGTGTTAAAATCATTTTCCATCGCTTGGATAAACCTTCTCCGAGCGTCTTCAACCTCCTTAGCTTTTTCGGTTCCCGCTTCCCTGGCGTCTTCCATCAGCTCGTAAAGTTGATTCAACGTCTCTCTTATCCTCGCTAGATTCGATTGAGCCTGCTTCAAGGATGCCTCATTGTAATCTATCTGGCTTCTGTAATGTGCTGAGAGTATGAAGAGCCTTATGACATCCGCGTCGTATTTCTTCAAAGCGTCTTTTATCGAGATGAAGTTGCCCAAGCTTTTGCTCATCTTCTCCCCATTTATCGTCAGGTATCCAGTGTGAAGCCAGTATCTAGCGAAGGGCTTCTTCCCGGTATATGCCTCGGCTTGCGCTATCTCATTCTCATGATGCGGCAAGATAAGCTCCTGTCCTCCGCCGTGAACGTCTATCTGCTCTCCCAGATACCTCATCGCCATCACGCAGCACTCGATGTGCCAGCCTGGAAAGCCCTCCCCCCAAGGACTGCTCCATTTCAGAAGATATCCTCTTTCAGCTTTCTTCCATAGGGCGAAGTCTGCTGGATTTCTCTTCCTCGGGTCGGGCTCGACTCTGTGCTTCACGAGCTCCTCATATTTTATGCCTGAGAGCTTGCCATATTCTGGGAAAGTTGATATATCGAAGTAGACGTTTCCATCGACGACGTAGGCGTGGCCCTTCTCGATAAGCTTCTTAGTAAGCTCTATCATGTCAAGTATGTGCATCGATGCCCTGGGCTGAATGTTCGGCCTTCTAATCCCGAGCGCATCCATATCTTGGAAGAAGGAGAACATGTATTTGTCAACGAGCTCCATGGGCTGAAGTCTTTCCCGCCTAGCTCCTTCGATCACCCTGTCCTCTCCGCTCTCCTCCCGAATATGCCCGACGTCCGTGATGTTCCTGACGTAAAAGACCCGGTAGCCATAGTATTCGAGAAACCTGATTATGGCATCGAAGGCGATATAGGTTCGAGCATGCCCGAGGTGCGCCACATCTTGAACCGTCGGCCCGCAGACATACATCTTAACCAAGCCTGGTTCCAGGGTTTCAAAGACCTCAACCTTCCTTCCGAGGGTGTTGAAAACTTTTATCGGCATCCGAACTTCTAGCGGGCTTCTTCATGATATAAATACCCATAGCCGTTTTTGAGTAAAACTTATAAATGAGTAGCTCAAGATACGAAGTTAAGGGATAAAAAGTTTAGGAGGTTTGAGTGTGCCATCTGAGAAAAAGTCCATAATATGGAGGGAAGGAATGTTATGTCCTGAGTGCGGTAACGACGTGCTCATTCATGATCCCAGAACAGGTGAGATAACTTGCCCCAGCTGCGGATATGTTGTGCAAGAGAGAGGAGTTGATCGGGGACCAGAGTGGAGGAACCTTGATGAGGAGGAAGATAGGAGCAGGGCTGGAGCGCCTCTTTCCATAATGTATAGAGATCATGGGCTCTCAACGATCATAGATAGAATTGATGAGGATGCGGCTGGCAGGAGGCTTCCGAAGGAGGTTAGGGAAAAGCTCTTGAGGTTGAAGAAGCTTGATTCGACCTCGCAGGTAAGTGCATCTGAGGCTCGAAACCTCCAACAAGCAGTAAACATACTTCAGATCTATGTGGACAAGCTTCGCCTAAGCCAGACTATAGCGGAGGCAGCGATGTTAATCTACCGGAAAGCCCTGAAGGCTGGGTTGGTTAGAGGTAGGTCGATTAGATCAATAATGGCGGCAGCAGTTTATGCTGCATGTAGGCTGATGGGGGCTCCGCGAGACTTAAGAGAGCTTGAGAAAGCTTATCCGATAGTCAAGCGGAAGACCATAGCCCAAGGATATAGACTCCTTCTAAAGCATCTGAGTATAAAGGTTCCAGTAGCGGACCCCGCAATATATCTCAGCAAGATCGCATCAAAGGTAGGGCTAGATGAAGGAACTGTCCAAGAGGCTCTAAAAATACTCGAGGAGGCTCATAGGAAGGGTGCAACCATAGGGAAAGATCCTGTTGGGATGGCCGCCGCAGCCTTATACATGGCGTGTCAGGAGAGGAATCAGCCGGTGACCCAGAAAGATATCGCGAGAGCTGCAGGAGTGACTGAGGTAACAGTTAGAAATAGGTTTAAAGGCTTAAAAGAAGTTCTTGAAGAACCTGTAGCTGGTTAATCCCTCTAAATCCTAAGACTATAGGACTTCTATGTTCTCGTCAAGTAATCCTATTGAGAGTAAGATCTCCTTAACCTTCTGCCTATGATCTCCCTGTAGAATGATAACATTGTTCTTCACAGTCCCCCCAGAGGCGCATGCAGCTTTCAGCCTCTTCGCGAGCTTATGTAAGTCTTCTCTCCCATCATCTAAGCCTTCAATGATAGTTACCGGTCTTCCCCATTTCCTGGTCTCAAGCTTGATCTTAACCTTCTGTTGCTCCCTGCTGATCGTCTTGCAGACGCAGATCGATTTTGGCAGGCCACAGACCGGGCAGATCTCCTCCATTACCTACCTCCTTTCAGTTTATCTCCTATTAGCAGTTATATAAGTTTGCTCTCGAAATACTCGTTACAAAGACGTGTCAGCTTTATTATAGCTGTTGCAAGCTCTCTTTGATGAGCAGTCAAATGGAGATCGACGAACAATATGTGGTCTCCATGACCTCGAGCCTCGTTAGGATAAACTCTGAGAATCCCCCTGGAAAGGAGGCCGAGATTGCGAGCTTCCTCGCCGAAAGGCTTTCAGAACTAGGATTTAAGGCGAGAATTGATAGATTTGATGATCGGGCGAACTGCCTGGGCGTCTTCAGGTGGGGCGAAGGGTTTAAGCTCATTTTACTAACCCACCTCGATACGGTTCCAGCCGGAGCTAGAGAATCTTGGAGTTTTTCACCTTTTGAGGGAATAATACGAGAAGGCCGAGTTTGGGGTAGGGGAGCCGCAGATGCGAAAGGCTGTATAGCTTCTATGCTTGGAGCTCTAAAG
>CAZILE010000068.1:0-5669 GCA_964540045.1 uncultured Nitrososphaeria archaeon
GCCTTACGTGCTATTGAACAGGGAGGAGTATGCTGCGCTGGCTTTAGCCGTTCTTGGAGGCTATGCTGTCGGAGCCTTTAAGGATTATAAGGAGACCATAGATGAATGGGTGAAGCCCGTCAAGAGGATTGAACCACGTCCAGAGGCGCATGAAAAGTACGAGCGATATGCTGAGTTTTATGAGAGATTGCTCGAGAGGGTCGACCATGCCTTCGAAGGCCATGAGAGATTGCTTGAAACCTAGGCATCCCACCGCATTTTATATTAATTCAGCTCGTAGACTATCTGGCCTCATCAACAACGTATCTGGAGGATCGACAACATAGATGAGCAACACCAACTTCAGATATCTCGCGAAGGAATTCCCTTTGGTCAAACCACATGAGATCGGGGAAAGATTCAGGATAATCGATAAAATTCCTGAAGGGTACGTGCTCCTTAAACCCCTAATTGCAGGAATATGCGGGAGCGATATTCTCTATTTTGAAGGCCATAAAGAGGAATGGAAACTCAGGGAAAGACTTCCGCTGTGTCTCTTACATGAAGGTGTCGCTGAGGTGGTTGAGGTCGGCGAGGGAGTTTCGCTCAGGAAGGGGGTGAGGACCGTGGTCGTCCCGCTGATACCATGTGGAGAGTGCCTTGTCTGTAGGAATAATCTCGGCGAGAATATGTGCCTCAATCCGAGGTTTCTTGCCTCTACCTGCGATGGACTTGCTAGAACCCTTTTCGTTTATCCTGCTGAAAGAGTGATCCCGATAGCCAGCGACCTAGATTTAGAGATCGCGGTCTTAGCGGAGCCTTTATCCGTGGTTCTGAACGCCTTGGAGGGAGGATGGGTTGGCCGCGAGGATAGGGTGGCCATCATAGGGGATGGAACGCTGGGATTCCTGTTAGCCTTAACGATTTCTCAAATGCTTGGAGTCCCTAAGCCGAATCTCCACGTGTTAGGAATATTCTATGAAAAGCTCGCCTTAATGAGAGATTTCGCATTCACGATCAATACGCGAGAGGAGGCCGGGAGGCTAGAAGAGATTTTCAATAGCTTTGACGTAGTCTTTGAGGCTGTTGGTGGAAAAGCTCAGGAGAAAACCTTGGATCAAGCTTTAAGTCTCGTAAGACCTGGAGGAAGGTTAATTGTTCTCGGAATCCCTGCGGGAGAAAAAATTCCAATAAAGCTTCCGAAGATCATCAAAAAGTGCTTGAGCGTTAAAGGATCGTTCTGGAGCAGGATAGATCACTTTCATAAGGCATTAGAGATACTCTCTGATAAAGAGTTTAAGGAAAAGACTAAGAGGATAATTTCTTCGAAGAAATTTAAAATCGAAAGCGGAAGAGATCTAGAGAGGGCGTTGAGATATTCTTGTAGTGAAGAGGCTGCGCGGCGCACCCCAGGCAAAATCCTCTTGTATTTTTCTGAGATCCGAAAAGAATTAAGAGGGACTGGTGGTTAGAACCTTTAGAGCTTTATGAGAGCAGCCTTCGTCTACGGCCCGAGAGATATTAGGGTTGAAGATGCACCGACCCCTAAGATTGGAAGAGATGAAGCCTTAGTAAGGGTTAGAGCATGCGGGGTATGCTATAGCGATGTAAGATTTTATCTTGGGCTGAAGAAGTATGAGCAAACTCGCTTCGGGAAGGAAAGCCCAGGCTTCACGGGCCATGAGTGGGCTGGAGAGGTTGTTAAGATTGGAAGTGATGTAGAGGATGTATCGGTCGGAGATCGCGTCGTCCCGAATATAATAATATCATGTGGCAAGTGCAAACCTTGTAGGCAAGGGCGAATAAATCTGTGCGTGAACAAGATTTTCACCCATGGTGGATACGCGGAATACGTCAAGGCTCCGGCAAAGAACCTCCTCAAAATTCCAGGGGAACTGAGCTTCGAAGAGGCCGCCGTAACCGAGCCGCTTGCCTGCTGCCTTAACGGAAACCTGAGATGTAATATCCGAGCAGGTGACGATGTAGTGGTCATAGGAGATGGGTTCATGGGTATTCTTAATGCGCAGCTCGCGAAGCTCTCTGGAGCCAGGGTTACGGTCATAGGACATCACGATGAAAGACTAAGGCTTGCCAAGAAGCTCGGCGCGGATAGGATAATAAACTCAAGGAATACGGATTGCGTTAAGGAGTTTAAGAAAGAGGTAAAGGAGGGCGCAGACGCAGTAATAGTGGCTGCCGGTAACAAGGAAGCCGTGGAAACGGCCTTAAAGCTTATAGGGCTTGGAGGAACCGTAAATCTTTTCGCCGGAGTCCTCCCACCGACGCCGATGGAACTCGACCCGAACATAATACATTACGGAGAGATAGTTCTAACAGGAAGTAATGTGGCCACGCCAGAGCTTTTCCAAAGAGCCTTAAAGGTCCTAGCAGCTAAGCTCATAGATGTGAAGCCGCTTCTCACCCACAGGTTTAGCCTAGAGGAGATAAAAGAAGCCTTCGAAGCCGTCGAGAAGCGTAGGGTGATAAAGGCTGTTATAATGCCGTGATCTGAGAATCCGTCGGTATGTAGAGAATATTTATGTTGAGGGGGTTAAGCCTCTACGCTGAACGACATGACGTCCAAACACCGGAAGTGGAATGGTGTTAGAGGGAAGATTCTCAGAGTCGACTTATCAAAAAGGAAGATTGGAAGAGACGATGTTCCAATAGAATGGTTCCACAAGTATCTCGGTGGAAGAGGTCTAGCTGCAAGATACTACTATGAGGAGGTTGGACCTGAGGTAGATCCGCTAGCTCCTGAGAATAAGCTTATCTTCATGACGGGGCTGATAACCGGGACCCCTACCTTCGGTTCCACAAAGGCTTACATAGTCGCTAAGTCTCCTCTCACCGGCCACTATTCAGTAACGAACTCAGGAGGGTATTTCGGCGTTAACCTGAAGTGGGCTGGCTATGATGGAATAATCATTGAGGGAAGAGCCGAGAAGCCCGTCTATCTCTCGATAATTGATGACGAAGTTGAGATCAGGGATGCAGGCGATTTCTGGGGGATGAAGACCATCGAGGCTCAGGATGCGATCCGAGGAGAAGTCGGAGAGAAAAACGCCTCGGTCGCGTGCATAGGGCCTGCGGGAGAAAAGCTTTCAAGGATAGCATGCGTGCTGGCTGATTACTCCGGTAGGAGGGGAGGAGCATTCGGGAGAGGGGGATTTGGTGCGGTAATGGGCTCTAAGAACCTGAAAGCGATTGCCGTCTATGGATCGAAGGAACTGGAGCTAGCCGACAAGGATGCTTTAACCAGTTACCTGAAAGACCATCTCAAGCAGCTTAGGGAGACCACTGGGAATCACACCAAATACGGCACTCTTCAATACACTGTGCCATTATACGAGCTCGGGGCATATCCGCTTATGAACTTCACTAGGACTAGGGTTGAAGAAGGATTGATAGAAAACCTCTCCGCCCAAGCGATGAGAGAGAAATTCCTCGTAAGAGATGTTGCATGCTCCAGATGCCCAATAGCCTGCGGAAAACTTCTCGAATCAAAGGAGGGAACATGGAAAGGTACTCAGAGCAAGGTCGAGTATGAAACACTGTGGTCCCTTGGCCCCCATTGTGGAGTATTCGATTATAATGTGATTATTGCTGCTCACAAAGTTGTTGAGGAGTATGGGTTTGACGGAATGTCAGCCGGCTATACGGTGGGCTTCGCGATGGAGCTCTATGAGAGGGGGATAATCGATAAGGAGTTTACGGGAGGGCTTGAGCTGAAGTTCGGAAACGGTGAGGCGGAGATCCAGCTACTCGAGCTTATGGGCGAGAGAAAAGGTGTTGGAGAGATCTTCGCGGATGGAGCTGTTAGAGCTGCCGAGAAGATCGGGAAGGATTCGATCAAATATGTGATGCATGTTAAGGGACAGGAGTTCGCTGCTTACGAGCCCAGGGCATTTTATGGTATAGGGCTGGCTTATGCGACATCCTCTAGGGGGGCATGTCATAATGTTGGCGGATGGACCATTAGAGATGAGCTTTTGAAACCTAAGCTCGATAGGTTTGCGGTTGAGGGTAAGGGGAGGCTTGTCAAGAGCATACAGGATGTAAGAGCATATATAGACTCACTTGCGCTTTGCACGATCCCGAGGAGATCTTTGAGCTTGACTGATGAGCCCAGCCCTGAGGTCGTAAACTACATTACCGGAGGAGAATTGACCGGGGAAGACCTCCTCCTCGCGGGTGAGAGGATTTACAGCCTTGAGAGAGTTATCTTAAACCGTGAAGGGGTGAGAAGGGCTGACGATATGCTTCCGCCGAGGATGATGTATGAGCAGGTGCCCGACGGACCAGCAAAGGGACATAAGATATCGCCCGAGATGCTGAACACCATGCTTGATGAGTATTACCAGGCGAGAGGCTGGGACTCCAACGGCGTGGTTACCGAAGAAACTAAAAAGAGACTAGAAATACCTTAATCCGAGGAGATTTGAGAATGGCTTCACCATCCTTTCTAAAGCTTGTTAAGCTTGATCTCAGAAGATACTTAATGCAACCCGCCACCCGTAAGAAAGAGGTCAGGCTGAGCGAACTGAAAGACTATTTTGCGAATCCCAAGGCCGTCGAGGAAATACTCTCCAGGGGAAAGGATCCGAAAGTGTACGAGTATTACGAGTTCTCCGTGGAGGATGCGCCTGGACAGCTGACACTTGGACTCACGATAATTTATCCCGGTAAGGTTGGAGGCGAGTATTTCATGACACGCGGACACTTTCATGAGAAAAACGCCGCAGAATTTTACTATGGGATCTATGGAACTGGAATCCTGTTAGCTCAAAGCGAGGATGGCCAGACGGATTACGTCACGCTAAAGCCCGGAATGATAGGGTACGTTCCTCCGGGCTGGGGTCATAGAACGATAAACACTGGTCGAAAGAGGTTCATATTCTTCTTCGCGTACCCATCTGATGCAGGCCACGACTACGGGATAGTGAAGGAAAAGGGCTTCGCGAAAATAGTTTTGGAGGAGAAGGGTAAGCCTAGGATCGTCGATAACCCAAGATATCTAAGCCGACCTTAAGCCTCTTTTCACCCTTTTTATGGATTTATTACCACTTTCAGACCCTCAGCCTTAAGCGCTGTTGAGAATGCTTCTAACCCCCTATCAAGCCCGAATCTATGGCTTATAATCGGCTTAACATCAACCACTCCTGAGGAAAGTAGGTCTAGAGTCTTCTTAAACTCGTATGGCGTCTGCATCGAAGTTCCTAGGACGACAATCTGTTTATAGTGGATTAAGTTCGTGTTTATAGGAACTTCCTCTTTCCCAGCCGGCAGACCCGCGAAGAAGTTTACCCTACCTCCTTTCGCAACCATCTTTAGCGCATCTTTCTGCGCGGCCCCGACTCCGACGGCGACCACCACGGCATCCGCTCCATGCCCATTAGTCAGCTCCAAGATTTTCTTTTCGACATCCACTTCCATCGGATTTATGATGTAGTCTGCGCCAAGCCTTTCAGCAGTCTTCTGTCTATGCTCGAGTATCTCGCTAATTATCACCTTTGCCGCTCCGAATGCTTTAGCAAGCTTTAGATGCATAAGACCTATCGGCCCGGCTCCGATTATCACCACCACATCTCCAGGGCTTACTCCTAGCTTTCTCTGGCCCCTGAAGCACGCTGATAGCGGCTCAGCGAGGGAGGCCTCCTCATAGCTGAGGTTCTCCGGGATCTCGTAGA
>CAZILE010000069.1:0-5537 GCA_964540045.1 uncultured Nitrososphaeria archaeon
TCTTCGGCAAGCCTCTTCGAGACTTGTTTGGCGTATTCTATGCTTCCAGCCTTCTTCATCAGATTTATCGCCTCTTTGATCAGTTTCTTATCGCTCGTCTTCAAGTCTAAGATCTCGTTTAACCTTCTCGCTTCTTCTGGGGGGAGTTCTCTGAGAGCATGAATAACCATCAGGGTTCTCTTTCCTTCGGTTATGTCTCCTCCGATCTCTTTCCCATACTTCGCCTCATCTCCCATGACGTTCAGAATATCGTCCTGGATCTGGAACGCGACCGCGATCAACTCGGCGAACCTTTGGATAAGTTTCCTTTCATCCTCCGGAAGATCTGCCATGATCGCTGCGATCATTGCCGCAAACCCTGCCAGCGCCCCTGTTTTGAAGAGGGTCATTTGAAGATATTGATCCTCATTCACGTCTTTGACAAGTCCTCTATGCCAAGCTATATCCATAGCCTGGCCGAAGCTTAGCTTGAGCATGGTCTTCACATATTCCTCCAGTATTCTGAGCTTCTTTTCGGGTCTCATTTTCATCTTATCTAAGACTATGAGCGGTAGATAGTACATGGTGTTTCCCATGTTGATCGCTATATCTTCGCCATAGATCCTGTGGATACATGGCTTCCCCCTCCTAAATTCGCTTTTATCCTCGACATCATCCACCGCGAGGGTGCCGTTATGAATAGCCTCAGGTATTATGGTGAGCGGAGCTATCTCCTCAGGATCTCCTCCAAGAGCCTCATAAATCATTAAGGTCAGCGCCGGTCTCCACCTTTTGCCGCCTCGATCGGCTAGATCCCAGAAAGGCTCGAAGATTCCTTTATTCAGGGAATTAGTCTCATAACTATATCCGGTTTCGCCGAAAAGCTCCTTAAGCCACTTTTCATCAATCTTCCTAGGAATATATTTCTCCAGAGTTCTATTCACGATCTCCGCGTAGCCTGAGAGTATTCTAACCGCCTCTTCCATGTCCATAAAGCCGGGCGCTCCAGACTAAATTAACTTTCCCTAGCAAGCTAGAACTTAAGGAGATTTTCCTTCAAGTATTTCTCCACCGCCTCGTAAACTTTCTTCGAGCTCTCATCCATCCCGGTCTTCAACCTAAGATAATCTAAGTAATCCATGTCAAGGCCGACATATTTTCTCACGTAGTCTTCTCTCATCATGGAAGCTTCAAGCTCCTTAAGATAATTCTCAAGCTCTTCCTCCCGAGGCTCCAAATATCTATCAGAGAAGAATATCAGCTTGAGCGGAAGCCGGGGTCTCAGAGGGGGAGCCTCCCCCTTCTCGCCCACGCATAAGAGGATGAGCGGAGTAACACCCTTAGGGAGCTGAAATAACCTTGCGAACTCTCTTGGATACACTAATGGATAGTCTAGAATCGTTGACCCATATCCGAGAGCTTCAGCCGCTATAATCATGAAGGCTACTAAGAGCCCTGAGTCAAACACTGCGAAAATGGACTCTATTGGATGTTTATTAGACCTTAAAACGTGGCTATGACCCAGTAGATCGAGAAGCTTCCCAGCTCTATTGAGGTCGGCGCATATGAGGAAAACGGCGGCGGCATTTCTTATTAGCTCGTCCTGACCTTCACATAGCTCCGCAACCCTCTTCCTGAGTTCTTCATCTTTGACTTGTATGATCGAATATGCTTGGAGATAAGAGTAGTTAGGTGCCCTAACACCTATCTCAACTATCATCCTAGCGATCTCATCAGGCATCCTCGACCTGTTGAAGACCCTTATACTCCTCCGATTTGTCAGAAGCTTCAAGAAGCTTCTTCGCTTAAACAAGTCGCCCCCGCCCTAGGAATTATTAGTTCGCCAAGTTTTAAGGAAATACGCCGCTCTCGAAGACAAAACACCAACGTATCTATGGGAGAATATGTCCTAAAGACCCTAAGGGCCGTCAAGGCTGTGGGGGATCAGGCTTCCTACTTTAAGGAGCGCTAAGTTGTTCTTGACATCCGCACCTCGCAATCTTAACTGGTAGGATGATCCCACAAGATTTTCCTCAGAATGATCATGCTGATTCATCGAAATATCCACGAAAATTAAAATACGAGGTCAATAAAGAAAAAATATCGAAGAAAAATCGAAAAGCCAATCTTAGGATGCCCGGGTGGCCGAGCGGCTAGGCGGCGGGCTGCAGACCCGCTTTACAGGGGTTCAAATCCCCTCCCGGGCTCTGAGAATTCTGCGAAGCTGCTGGAGTTTTGATATGTTGTCTTTCTTAGTCAAGGTCCTGGTCTATCGTTCCATCCGGTAACATGTTGTCAGGGTGGGATATGCCTTGCTCCTCCATCTGATACCTTTTGCAGCTTTGCCAATCCCCTTTGCAATACAGCTCTATCCACCTTTCGTCAATCAGTCCTTGGAGGTAGTATCTCTTCATTGGGCAAACCTGATACCACTTACACTCCTGCTTTAAGACCCCGAGCTTCGCGTAACTCCTTTTCATGAGTTCTTCAAGTGTTGGATCATAGAGTAAGGCTGCCGGATGCTGTAGCGGATAAATCTTCACATCCCCAGTCCATATCAACCTTCCATAAACCTTGTCAAACCTTTCTGGCGGGCTCACACCATACTTCTGCAGGAGATGCTCGGTCGCGTAGTGTCCGAGAGGGACGATGATAGCCGGCCTGATTATTTCGATTTCCTGGTCGAGAAAATAAGAGCAGATCTTAATCTCATTGCTTCTCGGTCTCCTATTATCTGGTAAATGACACTTCACTAGGTTCGTCATGTAAATGCTCCCTCTATCAATCTTAGCCTCCTTTAAGAGCGTGTCCAACACCTTGCCGGAAGGACCGACGAACATTCTGCCAATCTCATCCTCTCTCTTTCCAGGAGCCTGAGCCACGAGCATGAGCCTGGAATCTGGATTGCCCTCGCCGCAGAGATGGTTTATGCTTTTACGCGCCAGATTACATCTCCTACAAGCCTTAACCTCCTCGCATAGCTCTTGAAGTCTCTTCCTCTTTAATCCATTAATCATCTCATTCGTCAATAATTCCCTCCGCTGAGATCATGAAAAATATTGCTGTCTCAGAGGAAGTTTATCAGCGGTCGGTTAATCAAGGATGCTGATGCTCATGTGGCGTTAGCCCCCTCAGATGATTAAGTCATTGAGTTTTCAAACCTAAGGTTGATAAAGAACTATGGTTCTAGAATAGAAGGAGCCCTGGTAGTATAGTCCGGTTAGTATACGGGCCTGTCGAGCCCGTGACCCGGGTTCAAATCCCGGCCAGGGCGTAGATATCTTTCTTCGGCGCCGACCCCATGATTTAGAATGCTCTGGAAGCTTATCTAGCTGTGAATCCTTTCTCCTGTAGCCGATTCGGTGAGAAATAGCTGATTACTTTTCTCCACCTTCTATCAGTTTACTACTCTTCTCCGAAATTCAAAATTTAGGAATTACTTTAAACTTCTTTCCCTAATTTGAGCTTTTTATCGCGAGGGAGGGTATACTTCTTATAACTCTGGCTTTCATGTGGATTCTTGGGTTGAAGCTAATCGTTAAGACCCCTCTTGATTTAGAGAGAATTGCGGCTGCTAAAATCCTAGAGTTAGACTCGAGTGCGGTGCTGACCGTGGGCCCCGGCGGATTGAAGGGGTTGATAATTGTCGAATCCTGCCGAGATAGCGACCTCTTAAAGAATATGATTCTTAAAGAGATTCCGGAAGCGGAGTCGGTGTTAAGCATAGATGCCGTGGTCGAGGCTGATCTTGACAAGATCGCTGAGGCCGCCGTCATGCTTGCTAAAGATAAGATCCACGGGGATGAAAGCTTCGCGGTTAAGACCGTTAGGAGGGGGAAGCACGGCTTCACAAGCCTCGACGTTAACGTTAGAGTCGGCTCAGCAGTTCAAGCTGAGACCGGAGCGAAGGTTGATCTTGAGAACCCGGACGCCGTGATTCACGTCGAGATTATCTTCAACAAGGCTGGGGTAAGTGTCGTGAGAGGCGAACGCGAGTGGAGGAAGATGACGCCCGAAAAGCGCCCGAGCTTCAAGCTCTTTAACAAGGTGTCCATTGCTCAAATGCCCTATCTCGGATCGCTTAACGGCGCAAGGGAGATCGGTAGGAGAATTGGAAGAGCAGTCCAAGCTTATGAGGTCAGGGAGCTGGTGATTTCGCCAAATAAGCCCGTAGATGCCTTCGAGCTTGGGGCGTTCATCTCCGGAATAAGGGAAGGAGTAGAGAGCAGATATGGCGTTCAGAGGAAAATTTATGCTAGAAGGGTTGAAAGGGTGAGAGTTCTAGTCCAAGACCTCTACCAGCTAGTTAGGGAGAGGAGGGGCGAGCCTCTGATAGTCCTTGAGCCTGAAGGTCTTCAGATCAGAGACGCTCTCCCAAAGCTTAAGGAACTTTTCTCGAAGGCGGAGAGAATAACCTTATTGATCGGCTCTAGAGAGGGCATACCAAAGGGCATCTACAGGATGGCTGACTTAATCCTAGATCTAGCGCCTGGAATAACTCTATCCACAGAGCTTGCCGCTCCCTCAGCTCTCGCCGCAATCTACACAGCCTTAAACATCTCTGGAGAAAACCAGTAACTAACACTTACCACTCAAGAGATCTATCAAGCTAGCGCATGGAGGAGGTCAGGCTAGCAAAGCTCGCTCTCGCCGACGAGATTTTCGCCGCTAGGATATATTCTATGGCTGCTATGATCTCAAAGGCCGGCTCGACGAGAGATAGGCTTTTGAAGATTTCTAGAATGGAGGAGGAATATGGTGTAAAGGAGGAGAAGCTCGAAAGACCGGCCGCTGCAGGATTCTATATGGGGCTGGCATATCTTCTAAGCGCGTTCCTCCCAATCCTACCTTATCTAATAGGTCTATCAATAATCCCAGCGATGCTCCTCTCATTACTGATCGCGGGGCTTTCCTTATCATTCACGGGGCTCATAATAGCGATCTCAGCCGACCTTCCAATAAAAAGAAAAATTCTAGAAATGATCTTAGCAGGATTCGGATCAGCCGTAATAACCTTCATAATGGGAAAAACCTTCTCCCTAATCTTCGGAGTATCAGCATAATGTTAATTAGAAAAGCTGCCGCGAAACCTTAATGAACTTCCCTCAAAAGTAGAGCTTTGTGGGCCCGTAGCTCAGCCAGGACTAGAGCACCGGGCTTTTAACTCTGGAAGAAACCCGGGGGTCGCGGGTTCGAAGCCCGCCGGGCCCGCAAAAACTTTCTTTCCAAGCTCTTGAGTTCAAAAAATATTTTGGGAATGCCTGATGTTCTTTTCTATTATCTCCGTGAGAGAGTTGTTCCCGAGGTCAGATCTATGATCGCTCCGCTGTATCCTCGTATGAAACCCTTTATCCCGAGATTCTCGGCGAAGAAGTCATTCATGACTAGAAGGTTGTGATAGAACAGCCTTACTGTGTCGCCGGACTTAAACTCGCTTGAAACGTCTTCCCACATAACCCTTCCCTCGCCGGCCTTAGTCCAATTTCCGCCCGTCAGAGCGAGTACCATATGGCCTTCTCTTTCCAAGATAATATAATTCTCTCCCACCCTCCTGATCT
>CAZILE010000070.1:0-5479 GCA_964540045.1 uncultured Nitrososphaeria archaeon
TGGATTATCTAATCAGAGAGAGAGCCAAGCAATTGGGACTAGAATTCAAGGAGGTCATCGAGAAGATCAAGGGCTATGAAAATGAAGTCAATACTCATTTAGAAGTCGTGAGAGCAATCGCCATGGGCAAGGCGGATATAGGGCTTACCCTCAGATTGACTGCAGAGAAACATGGTCTTAAATTCAAACACCTTAAATGGGAGAAGTTCGACTTCGCTGTTGCTGTCAATAAACTTGAGAAAAAGCCCGTAAAGAAGTTCTTAGAAGTTTTGAAATCTGAGGAGTTAAAGGAACTTGCCCGCAGGCTAGCCGGCTATAGAGTTTCGGAGGGAGCTGGGGGCGTAATCTATAAGCCTGCTCATCGTCTCTGAGATTTATGTCGAAGATTCTAACGCACTCGCTCAGAACTGATCTTGTGAGGAAGTCGATTATTAAATTAAACTTTTTGCCTTAAATATTCAGAAATTACTTCAGATCCTCCCTCACTCGTGATCTTTCCCTCTTCGAGGATTATAACTTTATTTGCTAAAGATTGTGCTAGTGAGAAATCGTGTGTGGCGATGATTATTCCAGCACCATTTCTCCCGAGATTCTTAATTATTGAGATCATGATCTGACGTTTCCTCGAGTCTAAGTGAGCCATCGGCTCATCTAAGAAAAGCAACGAAGGATTTACGGCTATGGCTCGGAGCAGCGAGATGAGCTGAGCCTCGCCAGCTGATAGCACGTTAGAGTGCTTCTCCTTTAGATAACCTATTCCAATTCTCGTGATCAGATCCTCTGCCAGCTTGAGGGACTCCTCTTTCGTCATGCCTCTTAATAGGAGACCGTAGGCGACGTTGTTGAGAGCGGTTCCCTTGAGCAGTATCGGCTTCTCATGAACGTAGACGAGCTTCCTTCGTAAGTTTATCCTTTCATGTTTTCGAAGGCTCCAGAAATTTTTCCCCCAAGCTTCAACGAGGCCTCGAGTAGGCTCGTAAATGAGAGAGGCAATTTTAAGCAAAGTTGTCTTACCGCTGCCATTTGGGCCAACTATAACGGTTATTTCACCTTCTCTAAACCTCAGAGAGAGATTTCTTAGAATCCATCTGGGATTTTTTGGGTACCGGAACCAGATTTTCTCAAGTTTGATGCTCATAGCGGTTGCAGCCTCCTCAGCATCCTCAGGGAGACAGACACGGTTATGAGTATCGTTATTAGGATGCAGCCCAAGGTTAATGCGAGCTCGAACTCTCCTTTGGACACTTCTAAGGCAATTGCTGTCGTTATGACCCTTGTGTATCCTCTTATGTTGCCGCCTATCATCAGAGCGACGCCTAATTCTCCCAAAGCTCTAGAGAAAGACATTATTATGGAAGCAATAAGCCCGGGAACCGATTCAATTAAAACTAATTTCATAGCCTGCCCCTCAGTCGCACCCAGCGTTAAAGCAAGCTCTCCATAACGTTGATTAGCATAGAATAGAGATCTGAAACTCGTCGCGATCAATAGAGGGGTCACCAAAACCGCTTGACCCAGCATTATGGCATAGGGGGTGTAGAGCAGCCTGAGAACGCCGAGAGGACTTTTACTGCACAGCAGTAGATACATTAGTAGTCCGACGAGAACTGTTGGTAGCCCTATGATCGCTTCCATTATCGGCATGAAGAAGGCTGAGAACTTCCGGGACTTGGATATTTTGTACGCTATTGGTATGCTCCACGAGCTCGCGAGCAAGGTTGCTGCTCCAGATATGGCCAGAGATCTTAACGTTATCTCTGCAATTTCGTTGATCACGCAGCTCACCCCAGTTTATGAGGCAGCTAGCTTCTCCCAAGCTTTTCTAAGCCGGTCTAAGTCATCCTTTGCTGGATTGAACAGCGGCTGGCCAAGTTCTTTAACCTTATACTTTGCTATGAGCTCCTGTGCGTCTCTGCTGATGAAGTTCATGAATTCCATCGCCAGCTGCTTCTCCGGATTCTTACAGGAGAATACGAGATAAACGCTGTAAATGTTTATCAATTCCATTCCATTTTCATACAAGATTTCAAGATCTGGAAGCTTCCCCTCCTTTTTGAATTTCAGGTAAGTTCCTATGTCTGATAAAACATAGGCTTTCTTCTCATTTGCTACGAGAAGCGTATTCCCCATTCCGCTGCCAGTTTCTCTATACCATTGCTTGCCGCGGGGATTCAGTTCTGCTTTACTCCAAAGCGAGAGCTCCTTTACATGAGTTCCAGAATTGTCCCCTCTGCTTATGAATAGCGCTTCCCCGTTTTCGCCAGCTCGGTATAATCTCTTAAAGACATCTATGGGGTCGCTAGCATCTCGCACTTTAGCCGGATCAGATGGTGGACCAGCTATGATGAAGTAGTTGTAAGCGAATATTTTTTGATTCGTTATTATGCCCTTTGCGATGTATTCTTTTTCGAGACTCGGAGCATGGACGAATACCATACATGCGTCGCCTAGCTCTGCTCTCCTCAAGGCTTCGCCGCTTCCAACCGGAATGAAGTCAAAGCTTACGCCTTTGTGCGTCTTCGCAAATTCGTCCGCAAGATAGTTCAGAAGGTCTGTGGCATAGAGGCTCGTCGTGGTCGTGACCCTGATTCTAGTAGTCGGAAGCACGAGGCTTTGAACGAAATATATGGCGGTTATCGCAACTATAACGATTATAATTGATATCGTTAGTATCAGCCGCTTCTCCACAATTTCACCGAAAGGGTCGTGCTCAATGGGGTATTTATCGTTATCGTTTTTCGGATAACGCTATCTCAGGCGCCCTCAAAAAGTCTTTCTAAGAATTCGGCAACCCTCCCTCCGAACTCTTTGGTAGAGGCCCTCCCTCCCAGATCGGTGGTTAATACTTTTCCTTCTTCGAGGGTTTTCTCGATAGCTTTCTCGATGAGCCTAGAAGCTTTGAGACATTTTTCGTCTGAGTACTTCTCAGCCAGCCAATTGAACATCATCGCAGCTGACAGGATTAAGGATGTTGGATTCGCTATCCCTTTTCCAGCGATATCTGGAGCGCATCCATGAACTGGTTCAAAGATAGCGAAGTCTTCACCGATGTTAGCAGCTGGCGCTAGCCCAAGCCCGCCTACCACCTGCGCAGCTTCATCTGATAGGATGTCGCCGAACATGTTCGTGGTGACTAGCACATCGAACTCTTCAGGTCTTCTGATTAGGTTCATGGCCGCCGCATCGATATACATCTCTGAGTAGGATACATCGGGATATTCTTCTGAAACTTCTCTACATGTTTTTGCGAAGAGTCCGCAGGTAACTCTCATCACGTTCGCTTTATGAACCGCTGCCACCTTCTTCCTCCTCCTTTTCGCCAGTTCAAAGGCGTATCTAGCTATGCGCTCACATCCTCTCTTAGTTATCACCCTAATGGCTATCGCTACTCCATCAAGATAGTATTCATATCCCCTGTATAACCCTTCTGTGTTCTCTCGAACTATGACCAAATCTATATTTGGCTTAAGGGAAGGAACGTTTGGAAGAGACTTTGCTGGTCGGACGTTAGCGTAAAGATCGAACATCTGCCTGAGCTTGACGATCACATCAGCGGCCGTCTCGCCGACAGGCCCCTTAAGGCACGCGTGAGAACTTCTTAGAATCTTTATAGTTTCGTCCGGCAGGGGGGTGCCGAGCTTCTCCTTACATCTGTCCCCTGCTTCAGCCTCAACCACCTCGAAGTCGAGATCAACTATTTCCTTTAGCTTTAAGAGAACTTGTAAAGTTGCCTCAGACTGCTCTGGGCCTATTCCATCCCCCCGTATTAAGGCGATCTTGTATCTCATTCTCTTTCCTCTCGTTGCTCGAAGGTTATTCTAAGCCGAGCTTCTTTCTGACGTACTTTGTCAGTCCTCCGGAGTTTATTATCTCAAGGGCCAGGGGGGGCAGAGGCTTTGCCTTAATTTTCGTCTTCTTCGCCCTGTTCTCGATCGCTCCATTTATCACATCAACTATCAGCTCATCCCCCTCGCTTACGGATCCTCTTAAATTCGCCTCTACGATTGGAAGGCCGATGTTTATCGCGTTTCTGTAGAAGATTCTCGCAAAAGATTCCGCTATAACGCATTTCACGTTCGCATGCTTAAGCGCTACTGGAGCCTCCTCCCTACTTGAGCCGCATCCGAAATTTCTTCCCGCTACTAGTATCACCCCCACTTTAGCCTTCTCTGGAAAAGCTGAGTCTACTCCTTCCATCGCATGCTTTGCGAGCTCTGCTGGATCCTGGAGGACGAGATATCTTCCAGGAATTATCACATCAGTATCTATGTTATCTCCATAGACCACGGCCTTGCCTTCAATCCTCACTCTCCCACCACCTCCCTTGGATCGACTATTCTCCCTTTTATCGCTGACGCCGCGACAGTCGCCGGAGATGCCAGGTAAATCCTAGACTTAGGGCTGCCCATTCGGCCGACGAAGTTCCTATTCGCCGAACTTACACAAACTTCACCATCTGCTAGAACCCCTCTACTAATCCCTATACAGGGGCCGCAGCCCGGTCCTCCAACTATTGCTCCAGCCTTGACGAAAATCTCAAGCAAGCCCTCTCGTAGGGCTTTATGATAAATCTCTTGAGACCCTGGTATGACTAGAAGTCTAACCCCGGCCTTAACTTTTCTCCCTCTCAGGATCTCGGCCGCAGCTCTCAGGTCGTCGAGCCTCCCATTTGTGCAAGTCCCTATGAAGCCTTGATCTATCTCCACATCTCCGATCTCTGATACGGGCTTCACATTATCGACTGATGGCGGGAGGGCCACCTGAGGCTCAAGTCTCGACGCATCTACCTCATAGACCCTCGAGAAGTCCGCATCCTTATCGCTCGTTATCGAATTAACCGGTTCTCCGGACCTTTCCCTCACATATTGGAGCGTTTTCTCATCTGGCTCGACTATCCCCGCCTTCGCTCCTGCCTCTATGCTCATATTACAGATAGTTGCTCTGCCGTCTATCCCCATTTCATGGATTGCCTGTCCTGAGAAGATCATGGCTTTGTAGGTTGCCCCATCGCTCCCTATCATGCCGATTATGTATAGTATGAGGTCTTTAGCGTAGACGTATTTTCGGAGGCTTCCGGTTACCTCGAACTTCAGGGCTTCCGGAACCCTTAACCATATCGATCCAGTCGCCAAGACTGCGGCCATATCGGTTGCGCCCACCCCAGTCGCGAACGCTCCTAAGGCTCCATAGGTTACGGTGTGGGAGTCGGCTCCGACGATGAGTTCTCCCGGCTTGACATGACCTTTCTCGAGCATCACGACGTGGCAGACCCCGCCACGCCCTACATCATAGAAGTTTTCTATGCCCTGTTCTCTCACGAAATTCCTGACCTTCTTCTGAAGCTCCGCAGCCTTTATCGTGGATGGCGGGACATCGTGATCGAATACAACGATTATCCTACTCGGATCCCAAACTCTCTCGACCCCTATCTCCTTGAAGGACTCTATCAGATCGGAAGAGCACACGTCTGAACTCCAGT
>CAZILE010000071.1:0-5478 GCA_964540045.1 uncultured Nitrososphaeria archaeon
TGATGGATACTCTGGAGTTTCTAGGGTCAGCAGACCTGATAGAAGTGTTTGGAAGCGATATTCGAGCAACCCCTCTCGGAAGGAGGGTCTCTCAGCTATACATCGACCCGCTGACCGCGGTAAAGCTTCTTGAAATATATCGGGAGGCTGAAAGAGCATCAACCTTCGGCCTTCTCCACTCAATAGCTCTAACCCCTGATGTTCCACGAGTTCCCATGAAGAGATTGTCTCAAAGGCTTCTCGAAGAAGAGGTTGAACGCAGGATAGAGGGGCTGATGATCCCTCCTCCTGATCCAAGCGAAGAATCTTATGACGAGTATATGAACGCTATCAGGATAGCGCTAGCTCTAGAGGCATGGACAACTGAGATATCAGAAGCCGAGATCTATGAGAGATTCGGAGTTCAGCCAGGAGACTTAGCAGGCTTGAGGGAGACTGCGAGCTGGATAGCTTATGCCGCATCCCAAATAGCTAAGATAACAGGATATAGGGAATTCGTAAAGCCCTATGGGGTTCTTAGTGAGCGGATAAGATATGGGGTTAGGGAGGAGCTCCTGCCGCTCGTAAGGCTACGTGGAATAGGTCGGGTTAGAGCTAGAATGCTTTATCAAGCTGGATATAACTCGATTGAGAAGCTTAAGACCGCATCCCCTGAAGAATTGATGAGAATTCCTGGAATAGGTCCAGCCATAATCAAGCAGATCATGGAGCAGCTTTAGGAAAATATCGCTTCTGAAACTCTAGGATTGATCTCTCTTGAATGGTCTCTATCGATCCAGGTCTGAGTTCTCTCACCCTCCTGATGGCCTCCTCTCCTGAGATCTCCTTCAAGGCCACGAGATAAGCAGCCAATATTGTTCCAGTTCTACCGAGACCGGCAGCGCAGTGGATCAGCACCCTTTTTCCTCTTGATATGCTGCTGAAGATCTCATCCACGATCTGCCTCAGGATCTCGGGGCTTGGGGCTGAGTGATCTTCGATGGGGAAGTGCCTGTATTCCAAGCCCATGTTCTCGATTAACTCTCGTGGGAGAGGTTGCTCGGTCAGAGAGATTATCATGTTTATTCCTTGAGCTCTGATCCACTCAACCTGCCTTCGGGTCATGGGCCGACCTGATGCCGCTACCTGCTTATCAATCCAACTGAACCTACTCGGCCGATCCATGAACAAGGCCATTATCCTCCTGTAAATATCGCCGATCTTGCTCACTCTCCAAAACTCCTTACCAGCCGTATTTAACTCCATGGAGAAATAAACCAAAAATTATAGTCAAGTTAATGGGTTCACATGATATTGGTTGGGGGCCCGGCCTCGGTATACCTAGCTGAGAAGATTTCGAAGCTCTCTGGCGTCAAGCTGATGAACGTCGAGCATAAGCTTTTTCCAGATGGAGAGAGTTATCTCCGCTTCCCGGGAAGGGTTAGAGGAGAAGATTTGATCGTGGTTCAAGGTACGCATCCCCCGCAGGATAGGCACATCTTCCAAGCCTATCTTCTCGCTGAGACGGCTTTGGATCTCGGAGCGCGCTCGGTATCCCTCATAGCTCCGTATCTGGCTTATGCGAGGCAGGATAGGAGATTTTTGGAAGGAGAAGCGGTGAGTTTGAGTGCGGTCCTGAAGCTAATGAAGCTTGTTGGATACCAGAAGATATACACCGTGAATATTCATTCTCCATGGGTTATCAGAAGCTCTCCCATACCACTTATAGATCTTCATGCTGAGGAGATTTTAGCGGAACACATCAAGGCGCTGGGTTTAAAGGATCTAACAATAGTCTCGGTTGGAAAGAAGGGGGAGACCATGGCCAAGCGGGTCGCGGAGAGACTTAGAGCGAGATACTTGGTCGCGAAGTCAAGTAGGGATAAGGTTACAGGCGAGGTTTCGATCGAGATAGAAAGACTTGAGAAGGAAGGAAACGTCGTCGTTGTAGACGACATTATAAGCACCGGAGGAACTATGGCTAAGCTCGTGAAAGCGATAAAGGATATGGGGGTCCACAGGATAATCGCGGCGTGTATTCATGGTCTAATGGTCGGAAATGCTGCGAAGAAGATAATTGATGCTGGAGCCGAAAGGATAGTGTCCTCCGATACGATACCAAGCGAATACTCAAAATATTCGGTTGCTAAAATTCTCTCGGAGAAAATAGTCGAGGAAGGGTGATGAGAAAATTCTTCTTTCTCTTATCAGGGGAGTACGAGACTCTTCCGGCGGCCGAGCTTAGATCAGTTTTAAGGACTCTGGATCCAAACGTCAAGATCATTGAAAGCTCATTCAGAAGACTGTTGGTTGCAGAGACTCTTGGGGAAGTGGCGCGCGAAGCCGTTAGAAGAACGGCATATACAAAGATTTGTGGAGAGTTTATCGGTAGGGCGGAGAATGATGTCGAGAAGATCCTGAAACTTCTCGATGAGAAGACTTTGAACGATGTTATCCGTTCAAATACGAGATCTTTCGCCGTTAGGGGAATAAGAGTTGAAGGATCTGAGGTGGATAAGCTAAAGCTTGAAAGAATGATTGGTGAAAGAATATTGAAATTAAGGCCGGAGCTTAAGGTGGACTTAGAGAACCCGGATCTAACCATAATCTTCATCTCAAACACCTGTGAGACTTTCTTGGGAGCTCTAATCGAGATTAAGCCTAAGCGTTTCCTTCACGATAGGCTGGCCGGAAGACGCCCCTTTGCTCTCCCCTCAGCTATGCAACCTGACTTCTCCAGGGCCATGGTGAATCTCGCCGAGGTGAGGCCTGGAGGCCGAATTCTAGACCCGTTCGCTGGGACCGGCGGGATAATGATCGAGGCGGAGCTTTTGGGCTATAGGGTTTATGGGGTTGAGCTCAAAGGTTGGATTGCTGAAGGTGCTTTAAGAAACCTGAAACATTACATTCGGGGAAGGGAGCACATGATCGTTGGAGACTCTAGAGTACTCATGTTCAGGGAGAAGATCTTCGACGCGGTGGTTACAGATCCTCCTTACGGTAAATCAACGACGGTCCCTGATCGATCGATTAAGGAGCTTCTAGACAAGTTCTTTAACGCATGTCTTCCACTTCTCAAGAAGAGAGGTAAGGTTGTGATTGCCACCCCGATGGAGATGACCTTGGACGAACTTGCATCAGCTTACGGACTAAGGGCGCGTGAGGCTCATATTGCGAGGGTTCATGGAAGCTTAGTCAGAAGGGTGGTGGTACTTGAGCAATGACGGTCATGAGGCTGACGTTTCTGGGAACGGGTGGAGGAACTCCGAGCGTGAGCCGCTCCTTGCCAGCAATAGCTGTAAACTTCTCGGGTGAGCTGATACTCTTCGACTGCGGTGAAGGAACTCAAAGACAGATGATGAGAGCTGGAACCGGCTTCAAACAAAACTTGACAATATTCTTAACTCATCTTCACGGAGACCATATACTCGGTTTACCCGGTTTAATCTATACTCTCTCGATGCTCGATAGAAGATACCCTCTGAAGATTTTAGGGCCTCAGGGAACACGGCATTTCATAGAATCCATCTTCTCCGTGAAATTTGGTAAGCTGAACTACGAGATCCAAGTTAAGGAGGTTGGAGAGGGTGTAGTCTATGAGTCCAAGGAGTATTTCGTTGAAGCTACTCAAGCATCTCACACGGTGAAGGCTTTAGCATATAAGCTCAAAGAGCGTGATAGACCCGGGAAGATGAAGGTGGAAGTTCTTGAGGAGCTTGGGGTCCCGAAAGGCCCGCTTTGGGGAAGGCTTCAGCGAGGAGAGTCCGTAGAGTTCTCGGGAAGACTGATCAAACCTGAAGAAGTGATGGGGCCTCCAAGGCGTGGGAGAATCATAGTCTATACAGGCGATACTAGGCCTTCTGAGGGGATCATCCACTTCTCTGAGGGAGCAGATGTTCTGATTCATGATGCAACCTTCGACTCCGAGTTCGAAGAAGATGCCAGTAGAGAAGGCCACTCGACTGCGAGGCAAGCGGCGGAGGTAGCGCTAAGAGCTGGGGTGAGAAGACTTTACCTCTTTCACATAAGCCCAAGATACGAGGGAGAGGAGGAGAAACTTTTGAAGGAAGCTCGTGAAATCTTTCCGCACTCCTATCTGGCGGAGGATCTACTGAGCTACGAGGTTCCGCTATCAGATTAGGTTACTCGGTCAACCATTTGATTAGTTTCTCTAAACCGCTTCCTCGGATCTCAACCCTAATAGGGGGGAGCGGAGATTCAACGAATGGTTCGGTGAAAGCTGCTTTACCAGCGTAAGCAGCCTGCTTATTCAGGTAGAATATGAGGACGTCATCTTTAATGGAGGATTTTAGAATGCTTCTGGCAGCAGCCCTAATTCTCCTCTCCCTCAGAAGCCTCTTCAAATTCTCCAAAATTTCTCGCTTTCTCCCAGATCCCTCAACCGAGGCTGAACTATCAATCCACTTAACCTCGAAGTGAACCTCTGGAAAGATATTCCTAACAGCCTTGAGAACTCTATCTGGATCTTCAGTCGGATATACTTCCGCTTCAATCTTTACTATTAGATCCTCTTTCCCCAAACCGTCTCATAGACCATTAAAGCAGGAGATAAATATTGAGAGATCCTCGCTACCCTAGTTGAAGCTCCATCCCCAAATCCGTTTTCCTTCTGAGGAGTTTCAATCCTCTTAGTATAAGGACGATTAACTCGACCCTAATATGTACGGTTGCTTCTATCAGATGTCCTCCATGAACATTCATAGAGCCGTCTGCTAAGCAGACATGAATATGAGGAAGCGGCTTATTGTCTTCCCCCAAAGCTATATTTCCCTCCATCGAGACTATCTCCATGGGATCTGGAAGCATTCTTCCAACATATTCTTCCTTAAAGAATGCCACTTTTGTATTGCGAAACATGCCTACACAGCTTAAGATCACTCCTACGTCTATTCCCGCCTCTTCCAAAGCGGCGCAAACGCTCTTAAGAAAATCTTCTCCATCATCAAATTTAATGAACAAGATGTTTTCAGAGAGCTTGTACCGCATGAAAGATCAGGATTAAGCCATGGACTTAAGCATTTCTCCAGATTGATTCATGACACCCAGGTATCGAGACGAAGGCTGTAGAAGCACCTATGAATCTAATGTATTCTCTTAGAGTGGGCTGCTATGATTATTGGTCTCATAACAGGTCTTTGGGTCAGGGGGTCACTCTTTCTCGATGGCTGATCTAACGTTAGATTTCTATCAAAAGCTAAATTGATTAAACCCAAGTTGGGATTGGGCTTCGTTAAAGCAGCGATGTAACAATTTCTGTGATTCCTCACGATGAGATACCGGTCTCCCTGAAGTTGAAGGTTTATTCCATTGAACCTCTTTGAGCCGAATAACTCCAATACCGCCATGGTCGCTTCGGCTATGGATGATGCTGCCGCGGCGATATAATCCGGTTTAAGACTGTTACTTCCTCCATAGACTATGCGGGTTCCGTTCACCATCATGATTATTACATCAATCCACTCTCTGCAGTCCCTCACT
>CAZILE010000072.1:0-5380 GCA_964540045.1 uncultured Nitrososphaeria archaeon
AGATGAACCTCTCCATGTGCTTGACCTTTATTCTCGATCCTATGCAAACCCCATTCTTAACGAAGAGCTCTTGAATGTTTTCGGATATTCCACTTACCTCGTCTCCGCTCATAGGCTCACCATCCTATCCTTTCCCACAATCTCACCTATTCTTAGAAGCTCATTCGCCTTCGCAACACGCTCCCCTCCAACGACCCCAGCTTTCAGCAGCTTTCCTCCCCAAGCTACTGCGAGCTGAGCCAAGTAGCCCTCGGGAGGTTCTCCAGACCTGTGAGAGACTACTGGAAGTATCCCCCTCTCGTGCGCGATCCCCACGGACTTCATGGCCGTCGTTAGAAGCCCGACCTGATTCGGCTTAATTATGACAGCTCTAACCGCCTTCTTATCCGCAGCCTCGCTGAGAATACTCGGGTTCGTCACGATCAGATCATCCCCGCATATCAGGGTCTTCCCCCCGATCATTCTCGAGAGCTCAGCGAATCCTTCCATGTCATTCTCCTCAAGCGGGTCCTCGACATAGAAGAGCTCATATCTGTCAGTCCACTCCGCAACCCTGCTCATCTGCTCCTCCCTGCTGAGCTCGACCCCTTCAGTTCTATAGACATAGCATTCTTTCTCCGGATTCCATAAGCTCGAGGCAGCAACATCAACGCCCACCCCTATCTTGAATCCAAGCTCATCGGAGATCTCATCTGCCGCCTGCCTGAGAAGTCTCAGACCATCCTCAGTCTTCACCGGAGGAGCGTAAGCTCCTTCATCCCCCCTTCCGAGGGTGAAACCTCCTAAATGCTTGTCAAGAAGTTTTCCAGCCCTAGCGTGAACTAGGAAGTTCGCTTTAACGGCGTCTTCAACATTTCTCGCCCCTATCGGGCTTACAAGCATTTCCTGCCAATCTGGAGCACCCCTGCCGGCGTGAGCACCTCCTCCAATCACGTTTCCAAGCGGGTATGGGAGCTTGAAGGAGTCCACGATCTTCAGGTGCTCAAACAAGTTCTTACCCAAAGCGTTTGAGGCGGCTATTGCCGTTGCAAGGGAGACGGCGAAGGCTGTATTCCCTCCGAGCTTTCTGAAATCGTCCGTGCCGTCGAACCGTTTCAGAGCCTCATCGAGGTTTTCATGAACAGATACATCTAACCCAGCCAGGTTCTCAGCAAGCTCAGAGTTAACGAGCCTTACAGCCTCATCCACTCCTCCCTCAGGATAATACATGACCTCCTTGCCACCCTTACTCTTTCCAGCCGGGGCAGCCGCCCTGCCGAAGGCTCCCTCAACCCAGGCCTCCACCTCGATGGTCTCCTCTCCACGGCTGTTGTAGATCTTCCTAGCCTTCAACCTCTCAAGCTTCAGACCCACTTTCCTCCTCCCCCTCGGCCCTCGGATATGGTTTAGACCCGTAAAGGGTTTGAAGCTTTATGATCTCATCAAAATACTCATAATGACTTAAGAACATACGCCTACAGCAGTATCTCTTCACCCCCAGGTCGTCTAATACCTTCCCAGGGGGCTCTCCCTCCTCAACTCGCCTAACGTACTCTTCCCATTTGTCGGCTATTAAGGCGCCGCAGCTAAAACACCTAATTGGAAAAAGCATGTCTTCAGCCCTGAATCAGGCTCCATCCCTCATTATTTTAACCTTAGTCCCGATCTCACGGCAGCTGAAACCTTAAATTACCCTGTAATAGCGGGCGATTCGATGCGAGTCGACATCGTCTTCGGGCTTCCGAAGAAAAATTCTGACAATATTGTTGTTGTTGACGTTTTTCGGTCAAGTACCTCGATAGTCGTGGCTCTAGAGAATGGAGCGGAGGAGATAATTCCATGCTCCTCGCTCGAGCGAGCCAGAAGTTTGAAGAAAAAGCTCGGCGATCAAGCCCTTCTAGTTGGTGAGAGAAGAGGCATTACGCCCCGAGGATTCGATCTGAATATCTCCCCCAGCGAGCTCACTCCCGATAGGGTGAAAGGGAGGAAGATAATCTACTGCTCGACGAACCTCGTGAAAGCTGTTTCGAAGTTCATGGGCTCCAAACTTCTTCTCATAGGAGGATTGGTGAACGCCAAGGCCGTTGCAACCTATCTCAACAGGCTGAAGCCAGATCAGCTAACGATAATCGCCTGCGGTCTTATTCCAGACAAACTGATGACCATAGAAGATGTAATAGGCGCAGGCGCCATAGTATCGAGGCTTAGCTGCGAGGAACTCTCAGACACAGCTCTTTTAGCCAAGCTGGCTTATGAGAATAACGAGTGGAAGGAAGTCATTCTTAGGGGGTATATTACGAAATACTTGAAGAGAATTGGCTGGGGTAAGGATATCGAGATCTGCTTAAAAGAGAATTCTTCTAACATTGTTCCCATTCTATCCAAGAAGGTTATTAGAGGGGTTAGAGTAGGGTAGCCTATCTATAGGATTTCTGCCTAAACCTTCTAGCTGACCTACGATTAGGTTTCTTGGGCTCCGTCCGCCTAGGATCTCCTGCGAGAAGAATTCGGTTGTATTCTTTTATCTTCTCACCTGCCTTAGGCCTGTTCTTAGCTATTGCTCGGGCGAGCGCAAATGAGACTGCATCCGCTATGGCCATAACTCCTCCGCCGTTAACCTTTACGTCGAAGTCATGGCTCTTCCAGAACTTCTCATCGAGGTAGAGAGGTGCGAGGATCTTAGCTTTCACGAGCTCGTTTCCGAAATGTTCCAAAGGCTGATTGTTTATCAGTATTCTCCCGGAGCCTGGTCTAACCGCCACTCTGGCCACCGCGGTCTTCCGCTTACCTACATAGAGCCCCAGGGTCTTAGCCATAGGTCAGCCTCCCTCCTGTAAGCTCCTTGCTAAGCTCTCCTAAGCTCATATACCGTATGATCTTCCCGGATCGGTTTATGGGCTCCCTAAGAACTGCGTCCTCGATCACCATTTTCTCAACGTTCTTAAGGCTCTTAGGAACCCCGACGTAGATCTTCAGCCTCTTTAACGCCTCTTTCCACCGCTTATTGTGCCTTGGAAGCATTCGATAGACCGTGTACCAGAAGATTCGCTCAGGCCTCCTCGGATACCACACGCCACCCTCCTTATGAGATGTCAGCTGCCTCCTGGACAACAAGAACTTGTATCTCTCGAGAATAGCCTGCTTCTTCCCTGTGATTATAGCTTTCTCGACGTTCACCACGGTAACGTTAACACCGTTCAGCAGCATCTTGGCTATCCTAGAGGCAACTCTACCAAGCTTATGCCCCGACGCATCAATCACGACCTCTTTCTTCTCCACTAGTACCTGCTCCTTCAAGCTCCCGACGAATCGAATAAAAACCAGAATATATAGCCTCCTATTCGAGAAAAATTCTAAATCCCGAGGCGGCGGATGCCTGCCTCCTTTTCTAAGAGCGTTAGGCGCTAACAAATGACTTGTCAATTGAGAGGAATAAGCTTCATAAGGATAGAGTTTACCGATGGTTATCGGAACTTTGAAAGCGGAACTCGAGGAAATCAGCCTATGAGCTTCACGCCGCTTCCCTTTGGATATTTTTCCGCGAATTCCCTGGTCGTTAGAATTGTGCTTCCAGATTTGAGGAGCTTCTCATAAGCGGTCTTTGAGAATCCGAATGCGGAGATCGTTATTGGGTGGTCAATGCTTCCTGTTCCGAGGACTTTTCCAATAACATATACGGCTTCCCCGGCCCCGGTCAGCCTATTCAGCTCGTAGAGGTTCACCGTTCGCATGTTCCTCCTAGGCTTCTCACATTCCTCGATTATCCTCTTCCAGAATCTGGACTTAGCCGCCTCTCTTGGGATGGACTTTAGGATGCTTAGCTTAAGCCCTGGCTTGACTACCCTTCTCCTGCTGACCATCAGGTTCAAGGGAGAACGGTCCAAGTCTTAAGGATTATTTTTAGCCTCTGAGCCCTTGAGTTCCTTTAGGAAGAGCTCCTCAAAGTCTGAAGCCTTCTTCTCCAAGGCCTTCGCTGCCTCGACCAGTATCCTCTTAGGTGGTAGAAATCCAATAGACTCAACATAAAGAATTCGCTGACCCTCTTTTCCCTCAGGCTTGTATAGGGAGGCTATGGCTGCCTGCCATTTCGCGTGCTTTCTCCCCTTTCCAACCCTCACGTAAAGCTCCATCTCAATTCGCTGACCTGGAGCGAGCTTGACTATCGGTATCTTGGGGCTAACTGGCTTAACGTTAGTCTCCTCTTCTGGGATCATGTCCCCGCTGTAAACTGTTATGGGCTCATCCTTCGCCTCGGCCCTCAGGACAAACCTCACTGCGCATCTCTCACATCCAAGCCTGTTCCCACAATCGCACTCCTCTGGGGGAACGTATCGATCTATATCCGAGATGAATGGTATCAAGGATATTCTGTGAGTAAGAACATCGTTAGGCATGCTCGAGCTATTCTCAATTATTAAGATCTCTTCAACAGCCATCGTTGGAACCTCGTTTATCGCGAACCTTCTGAGGGCATTCGCGATCGCCAGCGGAACATCGGATAATAAGACCCTAACGCTCTTCTCATCCTCTTCCAGCAACTCGATCGAGATCATGAAACCGGAGATCGGGGGGAGAGCCATCCTAAAAGCCTTTCGCGGACACCATCTCAGCATCCGGAAAGACTATTAGAATAAAAGGCTATGAACGGCGAAAGATTAATCACCTCAGCTTTCATGCGTTCTATGATGTTGAGCGTTGGGAACTCGGTCATAGAGCTTGTTAAGGGGGATATAACGGAGCTAGAGGTGGATGCTATCGTCA
The DNA here is from genome assembly GCA_964540045.1 of uncultured Nitrososphaeria archaeon. GTDB lineage: Archaea > Thermoproteota > Nitrososphaeria_A > Caldarchaeales > Wolframiiraptoraceae > Wolframiiraptor. Next base: position 4,741 of record CAZILE010000072.1, read on the forward strand.
ACGCGGCTAACTCGAGGCTCAAAATGGGCGGGGGAGTTGCTGGAGCCATTTTAAGAAAGGGTGGATGGAGCATTCAGGAGGAGTGCGATAGAATAGGTTACTGCCCGGTAGGAGGAGCGGTGATAACTGGGGCCGGAAGGCTTAAGGCGAAGCACGTGATTCACGCCGTCGGCCCGAGGATGGGTGAAGGGAATGAAGATGAGAAGCTTAGAAGCGCTACTATAAGCTCGCTCAAGCTCGCGGAAGAGCATAAGATCAAGAGCATAGCATTCCCAGCGATCTCCACAGGAATTTTTGGATTCCCAAAGGATAGGTGCGCCAAGATCATGTTGAGAGCGGCCGCGGAATACTTAGTCAAAGGAAGTGAAATCGAGCGAGTCGTATTTTGCCTATATGACGACGAAACATATCGAATATTTTCGGATGAACTAGAGAGGCTTAGGAAAGAGCTCTCTCAAACGAGATAGTGGATTTCTCGCTTCTCTCCTTTACCTAAAGTTTATCCAGCGTAGAAGCAGGCCACGAAATGATCCTTTTCGATCTCTCTCAGCCTAGGTTCCTCTCTGTGGCAGATCTCGCGGGCTATCGGGCATCTCGGATGGAACCTGCACCCGCTCGGCGGGTTTATCGGATTCGGCAC
>CAZILE010000073.1:0-5326 GCA_964540045.1 uncultured Nitrososphaeria archaeon
ATCTTCGGCAGAGAGGAAGTATTTGGCAGCATGGTTGAACATCATGTTCGCCTTCGGCGCCACATATTCTTCCTTCCTGCCTGCCCAAAGCTGGGTGAGAACCTTGATCCTCGGCAGCATGTTAAATGAGTAGCTTAAGCCCCCGAGCCTCTCTTTCTTCCCCGCAAGCCTTCTACATACCAGTTCATACTTATCCGAGTTATAGCCGAATGTTCTCGCAAGAGGCCTGATCACGTATCTCTCGAAGTAGCTTCGATAAAGCCTCGCCTTCGGGAACTTCTCGAAGGGCAACCAGTCATCTTTCCTCCCAACCCCGCCGGTTGAGGAGAGATATCGCAATATCAGAAATGAGGTCTCTTGCGGAGCGCTCTTTCCCGCTATCAAGTCTATGACCTCACATGTGTCCAGCTCAACTGAGTAAGTTCTGGTCAAGAGATTTATGATGTATCTTCCCTGCTTCTTCCCAGGCTTAGAGGAAGTCAAGAAGATCACTCCACATCGTTTGGCGACTTCTTCACCATCCATCTTCAAAAGCCTTTGGAATACAGCTTTACAATCTTCTTCGGTGGGCTGAATTAGCATCCTCCTTGAGCTCATTTCTAAAGGCACCAGCCATTAGATGCCTTAGCTTTAGCGCCTTATTTGCTTTTTACCTTAGGAGGTTTACGAGAGAGTTATATAGGGTGTGGTGAGAAATGCTTTGAAGAACCGGTTATGAGTAGTAGGATTAGGCTGCAAACACTCTTCGACATAATTTCGGTTGGCTACGAGCTTCTTGATGGAAGGGTTCTCAACACTAATGCCAAGTGGCTCGCTGAGCAGATAAGTTCTCTGGGCGGGAGAGTTTGCAGGATCATCTCTGTTGGCGATGACGTTGATGAGATAAGCTCGGTTTTGAGAGACTCTCTTAGGAGGGGGATTGACTGGATTATAACGAGCGGCGGCCTTGGCCCAACTTATGATGATGTTACGCTCCAGGGGGTCGCGAAGGCGGTTAAGCGCAAGCTTATCTTGAGCAAGAGGGCGGTCGAGATGATTAAGAGAAGATATGAGAGGCTTGTCGAGGAAGGGGTTGTTGACTCGCCGGAGCTAACCCCTCCTAGGCTTAAGATGGCTATGCTTCCCAGGGGGGCTAAGCCCTTGGAGAACGAGGTTGGAACAGCTCCGGGAGTGCTGCTGAAGGTCGGGAGAACCACGATAGTCTGCCTTCCGGGGGTTCCTAGCGAGCTTGAGGACATATTTCTGAAAAAGGTTAAGCCCATTTTGGAGAAGCGTGTTAAGAGGATAGTTGTATCGGATAGATGGATTTATGTCAAGCATGTTCCCGAGTCGGTCCTCGCTCCCAGAATTGATGAGATAAGATCTCGTAACCCTTGGGTCTATATCAAGTCCCATCCCGAGAAGCGGGAGGGCGTCTCCTTCATAAGGCTCTATGTGAGGGTGATCGGAAGGAGAAGAGAAAAGTGCGAGAGAACTCTCGATAAAGTTGAGAAGGAATTGATCAAGGGGGTTGAGGAGCTCGGAGGTCTCATTTCAAAAATTGGGGGTGAAGAAGTTGAGCAAGCTTGACTCCCGAGAGACCTACTCTAGGGAACCGTATCGCAAGGCATTTGATATGGTTGAAGAATTTGTAGATGATCTTAGGAAGGGGATTGAATCCGGGAGAAGCATAGATCTAGCTGTGGACTCTGTTGAAAGAGTCCTCCTGATAGGGATAGGTGGGTCTGGGATTGTATGCGATGTCGTAGCTCAGATGCTTTCAGGTAGGGGTGTTTACGTCGAGGTTTTGAGGAGCTACTCATTTAGGAGCGGTGGCTGGGATCTCGCTGTAGCCGTGAGCCATTCGGGAAACACCGCTGAGACCATTAAACCCGTTCTGAACCTGCTTGAGGAGCGGGTTCCATGCGTCTTCATAACCTCTGATGGGATGCTGGCTAGGCTGGCTGAGAGATATGGCATCCCGCTGGCATCGGTCAGGGGGGATGTTCCTCCAAGGTATGGTTTCCCGAATATGTTCGGAGCAGCTCTCGGAGTTATGGAAAAGCTGGAGCTGATGAAGGTTGAGTTGAGCTATGAGAGGCTGACCGAGTTTCGGTTTAAGATAGCGGAAAACGTTCATTCCGAGAGAAATCCCGCGAAGAAGCTAGCTCAGAAGATAGCTAGCTCATTTCCGATAATCTACGCTTACGATGAAGTAAAGAACGCTGGATATCGTTTAAAGTGTCAACTGAATGAGAACGCGAAGATGTATTGCAGCTTCATGGAGTTTCCGGAGGCCTTGCACAACGACTTGGAGGCCCTGCCCCGAGACTCCTTGATAATCTTGCCCAGAAGTTTTAGGGAGAAGGAGGAAGTTGCGGAGACTATAGAGGCTTTCATAAGCTTGATCGGAGGGGATAGAGTTTCCTCGGTCAGAGTCGATTCTAAGGACGAGCTTGAAGAGATTCTAAGGTTTTTCCTTTTCATGGATTATACATCGCTCTATGTGGCCGCTCTCAGGGGAGCTGATCCGCTGGTAATCCCTAGGATGACCGAGTTTAAGAAGCGTAATAGAGTTTACGAGAAGGTGTTAAGGGAGGTGGAAATGAGGCTTGCGGATAAGTAGGATCCTTGTAGCTAGGATGAAGCTCGCTTTCATAATAACCGTAATCTTTCTAGGCTTGCTCATGGCTGGAGCGTTTATCCCGCTTGGAGCTGAGGAGGGGGAGGCCTTGGAGAAGGAGCTGGAGAAACTCGGCGAAAACAGCTTGGAGCTCGGAATATTCTTGAACAATTTCGGAGTGGCGTTGTTGGCAGCGATACCGTTCGCCGGCCCACCCATAGCGGGGTACATAATCTTTCACACCGGGAGGTTTTTAGGCTGGATCTCGGTTCAGTCCGGGATCCCCCTAACTTTCGTTATCCCCTTCGCCCTCCTGCTGATTCTCTTCTCAGGCTATGGTATCTTAGAGTTTCTGGGATATGGGGTGACGACCGCAGAATCCCTCACAATCTCATACTACATCTTGAAATCCAGACGGCTCCTTAAGAGAGAGCTGAAGATCTTGCTGATCACAATTCTCATTTCGGCACTCCTCCTAGCCCTCGGAGCGATAATAGAGGCCGCTCTAATTAGATCAATCTAAGATGGAGCGTCAGCCGGCTAGCGGATCTCCTAAAGAGAAAGACGTGAGTTATTTATTATAGAAGCCTTAACAAACTTAGTTCAAGGAGTAGACGTGCCGGGGTGGCGGAGCGGTTTAACGCGTCGGCCTCGAGATCCCGGAAAACTGGTCAGACAGGAAAGCCGATGCCCCTCGCGGGGCGCGTGGGTTCGAATCCCACCCCCGGCGCCAGAACATTCTTTTTCGAATAATTTTCGTGCTCGATCTTCTGCTTTTAGTTCTCCTGAAATCTTGTTATTTCAGGTTCTAAACGCCTGAGCGGACGCGTGCGAAGAAGATCCAAGTGATCAGCAATCCAAGGTCTAAGGATAGTGGGATTGAGCTTAATGGATGAAATCCTGCTTGAGTTGCTGATAGGTATATTCCGATGGTGGAAGCTACTGATATTATTAGCCTATCTAAATGGAGCAGCAACGTCTTAAATGGATCGCGTCGAACGGTTACCACATCATATAAGTCCACTGACAAATGCGTTCTTTCAAAAATGCCTATCTGTATTACTAAAGGCAGGTTTCTCGGCTGGCCCGCTATTTTTCTCATGTACTCTGTTATGTATCGGCTTGACTTATTGATTTTTAGAACCTTAGCGGTCAAATACCTATCCGCCCAATTAATTCTTAAAAACTCTCCTTCCTTTATTCCGAGGACTGGAAGCACATCCTCGCAGCATCTCACTATAGACTTACCCTCATCAATATCTTCCCCTTTGATAACAATAAGCTGCAGTTCTCTTACGCCAACGAGTTTTTCTAGGAACTTCTCCAAGAACCCCTTCTTAGTTTTTGGAAGAACCGACTTTCTGACTATTACTTCATCCCCGGCATTTACTCTTAGTAGATTTCTGCTGCCGGCATCTAACCTAATGTGATTCGCCTCCTCATCGGCGCCGGATTTCAAAGCTTTAATGATAAGCCTACCCGTGCCCTCAGGATCTTTCTTCGGATTCCTTAACTCCACTAAATCTCCTTCAGATATTCCTAGATACTCAAAATACTTTGGGTGGATTCTGCAAACATTTTTGCCTGCGTCTTTTTTTGAGCGACCAGTGCGCTTTCAACTTTAGCTTCTTGATCCCTATTTTAGAGACCTTGATGACCTCGCCATATTGGGTGCCGAGCTCCTCAATCCTGTGAGTTGGTAAGGTTATGATCGGCCTTAGGTTTTGTCCCTGGCTTAACGAATATACTCTAATTATGCATTCTTTGATTTTGCCTCCAGAGCTTTTATTAATCAGCTTCAAGTAGTCTCCGTCCTCTAAGTCCATAAGCTTCATTAGATTCTCCGGCAGACGAGCAAAATCACGTCCTATATCCTTTGTCCGCTCGCAAACGACGTGTATACCATCTACCATAATCTTGTTGCATATCTTTAGTCTGATTTTTTCAGATAAACTTTTGTCCGCTTCCAAGAATCGGGAGAAGAAAGCTTGATATTTGAGACGTGTCTAAGCATGGCGATGACCGTTACATGGTACTTCGCGTACGGTAGAAATATGAACGTTTTCAGATTGCGTGAGAGAATTAGCGAAAACCCATTTCTCACGTGCAGGGGGATCCTTCCAGGATATAGGATGGTGTTCAATAAAAGTCCTGGGCCGGAGAATGGTTTAGGCTACGCTAACGTGATGCCTGAGGCAGGGGGATACGTAGAGGGGGTGCTGTACCTGCTAAGTGAACGTTCGTTATCGTGTTTAGATAGATGTGAAAAGGGTTATGTTAGAAGACTGATGACCGTCTGGAATATTGATCACCAGAGATGGGTGGAGGCTGTGGTCTATGTTGCCGTTATGACGGATAATTCATTAAAGCCTCCTAAGGACTATCTGGAAGAGCTCATAGAAGCTGCCAAGATTATGGGGTTGAGCCCTCAGTGGGTAAAGAGGCTGGAGGGAATTATGTCTGGATCGAAAAGGGAGAGCCTTCCTTAAAGAATTGACATCGCGTTCACTTAAGCTACAAGCCTCACTGAATGATTATGAACGTATTGACAAAAGTAATCTTATGAAGGTGCGATTCCAATAATACTTTAACCTCTAAAGGGGCTCTTCCCTCTATGTTGTACGCCGGGGGCGGGATTTGAACCCGCGCGGCCCCGAGGGGCCACGGGCTATCCTTCTGAAGGCTCAAGGCCCGCGCCTTGTCCGGGCTTGGCTACCCCGGCTC
>CAZILE010000074.1:0-5267 GCA_964540045.1 uncultured Nitrososphaeria archaeon
AACGATCGAGGAGCATCCCGAGATAAACCTCAAGGATCACCCAGGCTGGCTACCACTTTACGCTAGAACTCCAACAGCTCCTGCCTCGAAGCAAACCGCTATACCATTGACCCAGCTTCTCAAGACCGCTCTCAGACATAGACCCACGATCGTGGCGGTTGGTGAGGCAAGGGCCGAGGAGGTTCAGGACATGGTTACGGCCGCCGCGGTCGGTCATGGAACGGCCACAACAATCCACACGGATAGCCTCGAGCACATGATCCGGAGGCTTACCAGTCATCCCATGAACCTTCGAGCAGATCAGCTCGCTTTGATAGACTATGTTATCCTCATAACTAGGAGACCTGATGGTAGAAGGCAGGTAACCGAGATCTACGAGAATAGGGCTGGGAAATGGGAGCCTATCTACGATTCAAAGAGCGGAAAGTTCAAGCTTCCGGAAAAGCTCGGGGAGAAGCTCGCTCTCACGCATAGAGGTCTCAACCCGCTCGAAATTCTCGCTCTAGAAATAAGGAGGAGAGCTGAGCAGCTGAGGGCTCAGGCTAGAGCCGAGGAGGTGGTTACCGCTGCTTGACCAGCTTCTGAGCATCCTGCTAAACATAAACACAATAATGATAATAAGCCTGGCAGCGCTCCTAGCTCTAACCCCAATAGCGCTGAGGAAGGAGAGAGCCGCAAGACTTGAGGAGGAGCTTCCAATCTTCTTAAGCTACATTTACGCAAGGGTTGAGGCTGGCTGGAGCCTCAGAAGGGCTCTGGAGGCAGCAGCTCAGGAGAAGCAGCTTCTACCGACCTTCCACCAAGAGGCGGGGAGAATCCTCAGGGAGGCTGAGAGAAAGGGGGATCTGCCCGAAGCCCTTCTAGATTATGAGGGTCCCAGCAGGAGGGTTACGGCTATTATCAGGTCTGTAGGTGAGGAGGCTTTCACGGGATTCGATCCAGCTACGAGGATTCAGGTCCTGCTCTGGGATGAGGAGGAGTATGCGGCTGAGCGCGCTAGGAAGAAGGGTGAGAGCGCTGAGAATCTGGCCGAGGCGAGCATGACGATAATGATCTTGATCCCCTTATTCGTCTCCTTCACCGCGATGTTCGGAGGAGGGATTGAGCTGATTTTCCCGATCGCCGCTCTTTCCTCGATCGCTACCTACATCGCCTCCGTCGCTCTTCAAGGGGTTCCAATAGTAGTGCTCTCTCCAAGGGTTAAGAGACTTCTACCAGCTCAGGCCGCGATAATCGGCGCAACCGTCTTCTTCTCCTTACCCTTCAGACCCCTCCAGCCCCTTGATCCCTGGATCTTCCTAGGCTTGGGAGCTGGGCTTGTAGCCCTCTCTATTCCAGCGAGCTATGAGGTCAGAAAGGCGATAGGAGAGATGGAGGGAGGACATCTCCTGGCCCAGGGGCTTGCCACAAAGCTTCAGCTGGGATATCCTATGGAGAAATCTTTTCAACTTGTTCGAGATGGGAGGGTCGCGGAGCAGATCAGAAGGGTGTCAGTGGGAATTCAAACGGACCCTAGGAGTAGGCAGCTTCAGCTCGTCCTCTCAACCATAAAGGTGGTCAAGGAGAGCGGAGCAGGCGGAAAGGCCCTCGAGATCGTCGCCAGAACAGCCCAGAGGCTCTATCACGCATATCGAGATCTGAGGGGGAGGTTGAAATTCTATGAGATAATAAGCCTAGCGGCAGGTCCGGTGATCCTCGCGATGAGCTATGCTATAACTAGGCCGCTGAAAGAGTTCGCGGCGAGGTATGCTCCGACCATAGGCGGAGGGACCGTGATTCAGCCAGCCCCACTTATCTTCGGGAACATCGTTTTGAAGGGGCTTGGAAATGCCCTCCTTCCCGTCAGCATTATTCTAGCGCTCATCCTCGGCCTCGCGATCTCAAAGCTCTGCGACCACACGATAGCCAGCACGTGGAGGGCTGGGGTCGGGATGATCGGCGCTACGTTGATATACTTAATCTTACAGCCCTACTGGTGAGATGTAGGTAACCGACCATGACCCCGATTGACGCCGTCCTTCAGGCCTTACAGGGAACTAAAATCATCTTGATAATCATAGTCCCCGCGGTCGTGATTATAGCTTTGCTTCTCATTAGGAGGGCGAAAAAGGGAGGTAGTTATACTTTCGAGGATTTAGAATCAATTCGGGTCATTTCTGAGGAGGGAGAAAAGAAAGCTACGATAGTTGCGGGGAGGCAGCTATCAGGCGAGGAGCTATCAAAGCTCGAGGCAAAAGTCTTGGACGCGCTTAAGACTAAAGGAGCTCTCAGACCACACCCCATTCCAGCGAGCAAGGAGGGCGGCCATTATCCTGAGCTTGCTGGAATTTCCGAAAAAGACGCCCAGACTATTATCAGCGGATTAATTGATAAGGGTCTGGCGCTTGAAGGTGAGAGGGAGTTTTCGGTGGTCGCCTGCCCGATTTGCGGATCATGCTCACAAGTCGCCTTCATTTCATGTAAGAACTGTGGATCGCTCAGGCTAGAGGAGATAAAATATTACAGACACACATGCGGGTTTGTAGGCCCGGAATCGAGCTTCAGAACAGAGACTGGCCTCGTCTGCCCCCAATGCGGATCCTCGGAAAACATAGAGGTCTATTACAAGAGGTATAAGTGTCCTGACTGTGGATTGGAGTCCGAGGAGCCGAACATGACGTTTAAGTGCGGCTCGTGTGGATCACTCTACGATGAGCAAAACATGGGGATTAAGACCTTTAAGAGGATTGAGTCTTCAAGAGAAATGCTCACCGAATATGAAAGAGTGAACGCAGCCATCAATGCTCAGATCGAGTTTCTCAGGCGGGGGGGTTATGTAATTGAGAAGCCAGCGAACTTGGTCGGGGAATCCGGGGTGATCCACAGGTTTGAGGCAGTTGCGAAGAAGGGAGAAGAGGTGATAGCGATAGCTTCAGCGTTCGGCGAGCCCTTAACCCAGGTCTTGATCAGGCTTGGGGTCGCGAAGAGTGATCTAAAACTCAGCAAGATAATCTTGGTAACGAGTGAAGCTGCTTCGTCGACTGAGAAAGATTTTGCGAGATCCCTTGGGATAGAGCTCGTAGAAAGCTTCTAAGCATTCTAGAATCTCTCCCTTCTGGCTGAGATCAGCTTAAAGACGATGATTGCTGCTATAGAGGCGCATACAACTATAACTGCGACGATGTAAGGGATCATCGATAGGATCTCGGAAACATATATCATCAACCCGAACAAGTTTATGACCTCAAGCTTAACGGTAAGCACTTCGCCGGGGTGAACGACTTTGTTAATCTTCAGCGGTCCATGCCTGACCTCAAGCTGATAAGCCGTGAGGAAGGGAAGCTTGGAGAAGCTGACCATGCCATCAACACCCGAGGAAAGTTCACCAAGAACTATACCTGAAACATGTAGCTTCACGATCGCGTCTCGAAGAGGGTTCCCGAGCCAGTCAATGACCTTTACCTGAACCTGAGCCTCTTTCGCCTCGACCTCTATTGATTCGCCTGAGAATGTTATGTTTTTCCTAATTATTGCGAGCTTTGTTCTAGGATAGTAAACTTTAAGCGTATAGTTTGAGAAGAGCACTCGCTTAAGGACGGCTTCTCCATTCGGGCCGGTTATCGACTCGTAGCTTCTATTGGTCCTAAACTCCTTTAAGAGTATCTCAGCCCCGCTTATCGGCGCCCCAGTCTCCCAGGAAACCTTGACCAAGAGGTCCTTTATCGGAAGCTTGAGGACCTTCATTCCGGCAAGACTCTCCGCAGCGATCATTTTTGAGAAAATTGTCATATTGTTCTCATCGACTATTGTGAGGTTACATGGTCCTGAAGGAACGAGGCTTACGCTTATCACATCTGTTGGCATTTCATGCTCATAGCTGGCACCTGAAGAATCTACCAAAAGCCATTTAGCAGTAAACGACTCACCGTCGGCAGTCTTGATTTTAAAGGCAACATCGTATACCTTGCTGTAGATCTCCTGAGACCTCGATCCCGAGATCATGATCTGATCCTCATAGACTTCAATTCCCCTCCAAAGAACCTTGACCGGATAGCTTCCCTCCGGAATCCCAGAAAACCTCGCGGAGCCGCTCTCATCGGTCTTCATCGAGAGGGGGCCGAAGATTATTGTCGCATTTTCGAGCTCAGCACCGGTCATGGAATAAACTTTGAAGGAGATGGAGTGGACTGGGAGCTCGATCCTAGAGATCCCTCCGAGCGAGTATCTGCCAGAAGCCTCGGCGCAGGTTCCGAAGGTCCTAGAGCAGTTTAAGGCCTTTACAATATACTCTCCCGAAGGCAGCTGGCTGACATTCAGGAGACCTGTTCTAGAATATTGTTTCAGCTCGGGAAGCTTACCGCTTAGATCAATAACTGTGAAGTTTGCTCCGATCGCTGCTCCCCCGCTATCAACCGCTTGAACCACTAAGTCATCTACCGGTAGAGTAAGATCGTAGTGAGGCTTCTTGATCTCTGGAGAGATTGTGGGATGATAGCCCACCCAGACCCACCTATCCAAGAGCTTCAGGTTCATCCAGTATACTTGAAGTGAGTGATTCCCGTTGGGGACGAGTGTATAGACCGTTGACCCACCTTCTGCAACCTGCTTAACCCCATCGAGAAAGAGCTCGGCGCCGTTAAGCGGTCTACCTCTTAGGTCTAAAATATTCACCTTCACGTTGAATAACAAGGTCTTCAAGATTTTCGAGGATGCGAGATCGTATGCTGTATGCTGGCCGACGTGTATTCGCGGTGATTCTTGAAGGAATGTGCTGCTATTCCAGTAAACCTTTACATCGTATTCTCCCTCTCTCAGCCTGTGAATTCTTATCGTTCCGTTTTCAGCGGTAACGTATTCCCTTATCTCATAATAGTAGACCAGTCTCCTTATCACGACCTTCGCTCCAGCTATTGGATTGGTTCCATCGTAATCCGTGATCGTTAGGTTGAAGCTTCTATATGGCTGGATCTCGAAGGGACCTACTGTCGGGTACTGTTCTAAAGTATAGTCGATCCAGCCTGGATATCGTACTCTGATATCGAGGAATGGTCTGATCGTTCGCTCCTCTGGAGATATATCCGGCGGGACGAATAGGTGAAATTCCATGACCGTAGACGAACCTGGACTAAATCCCTGTAAGATGTATTCGATTGGGTTGAATGCCTTCAGTTCCTTATTCACCTCACTCCTAACCCCGAGTTCCCTTCCAGGATACTTCTTCCAAGGGAACCACAGCAAGCCATAATACACTTGAATGGACTTACCTGAGCATGCCCTGCTGATCGTCA
>CAZILE010000075.1:0-5231 GCA_964540045.1 uncultured Nitrososphaeria archaeon
ATCATCAGAGGCTATCGGTTCTTTTTCGAATACATCAAGACCTGCTCCGGCGATCCACCCCTCTCTTAAAGCTTTGGTTAAAGCCTTCTGATCTACAACCGCGCCTCTTGAGGTGTTCACCAAGATGGCAGTTTTCTTCATTAGCTTCAGTTCTTTCTCTCCGATAAGACCTTTAGTCTGAGGGGTTAATGGAACATGGATTGAAATGAAATCCGATTCCCTCATAATTCTCTCTATTGTCGCATACTCAAGCCCCAACTCCTCCTCGAGATCCCTTCTTCTAATTACATCGTAGTAAAGGAGCTTCATATTAAACCCTCTAGCCCTTCTTGCAACCGCTTCCCCTATCCTGCCAAGTCCAATGATTCCGAGAACCTTCCCGTAAACATCATATCCCAATAGCATGGTCGGAGCCCAAGCTATCTTCCACTCTCCCTCTCTCACGAGGCCGTCAGCTTCGGCGACTCTCCTAGCAGCGGCGAGAAGGAGAGCCCATGCATGGTCAGCAACTGTTTCAGTCAAGACCCCGGGGGTATGTACAATGTAGATTCCCTTAGATGTCGCGTAATCAACATCTATATGATCGACTCCGACGCTCATCGTGCCGACAACCTTAAGCCTCCTTGCGTTATCAAGAAGGGTCTTATCGACTTTCTCATTTAGGGTACAGTATAGAGCGTCGACATCTCTCACGGTCTCAATAAGCTCTTTGGAGGTGGGCGGTGGAACCTCATCTCGATAGATCACCTCACAGTATTCTTCTAGCAGTCTCACCCCGATCTCCGGAATTCTCCTAGTTACATATACTCTTGGCTTCATTTGGCGTTCATGAGAAGAAAGTGTTTATAAGTTTAATCGCCATCTCCTTCTCTCAAAGAATAGATTTCCTCTAAAAGGCTCCAGCTCGATGCGGCTATCATCCCGAATTTCTGAGTGTTCAATAGAGAAGGCTTTCCTCCCAAGATCCGGTAGGCTCCTCCCGCCCACTCCAGTAAAGCGACTGAAGCGCATAGATCCATGATCTTTAGGTTTGGGGTGAGGCATACGTATGCGTCAGCCCTTCCATCAAGTAAGTAACATGCTTCTAAGCTTGCTGCTGAGAAGTTTCTGAGATGCCTTACCCGCTCTATAATTCTCTCAGCCCACCTCCGTAGAGCTTCATTTCCATCACTCCTCAAAGCATCCAGATTCATCTGGATCAATGCGCTCCTCAAGGGTACTGAATCCCTAAGCGAAGCGGTATGACCGTTAATCGAGACACCGCTTTCCTTATCCCCCAAAAATATGTCTTGGTTTGAATGATCTATCACGCCTGCAACTAATGCGTCTTCCATTTTAGCGGAGCTGGAGATGAGTATTGATGATGCGTAGAAGGGGATTCCGTAAAAAGCATTTGTTGATCCATCTACTGGGTCTATCACCACATAATATTTAGGATTCTCACTTGGGATGAAGCCGGCTTCCTCAGATATTATGTAGACGCCATCTAAATGGCTCGTAATCGATTCTATTATTGCTCTCTCAGCGATCTTGTCAAAGTCGTATGATATGTCTCCGAAACTGCCTCTTCCTTTTATCTCCTTCTGATTCTTAGAAAGAGCTTCCTTCAAGGCTTTATGCCCCATTATTAGAGCTTCTCTTACACATTCTCTCAGCTTCTCAAGTTCCATTTACCCACCTCCGAAAGTTAAAGATCGTCAGGTTGCGCACCTCTGAATGATCGCTCAACAATCTTCTTAATGTCATCTACGGTTGCTGCTGCTTGACAATTCTCAATGTTCCTCTTATAGGAAAGCCCCTCTTCAACTATCCTCTGTAGCTCGGATTCTGGAATCGAGGCCTCAGAGAGGCTCATGGGCAAGCCCGCGCATAACTTCAGCTCATTAATCTTCGCTATCAGCATTTTACTCGCCTCAAGCGGCTCTGAGGCATCAAATCCGGTAGCCTTTACTAGGTCAAAGACCCTCTTGGGAAGCTTCTCCGCCAAGTACTCGATAAACGGGTTTATGAAGAGCGCGTTAGCGAGTCCATGCGGTATTTCGAATTTCTCCGTCAAGTAATATCCCAGTCCATGAGCTATTACTGATCCAGATAGATTTATCGCAAAACCTGCCAGCATACTGGCGTAAAGCAATTTCTCCCTGCAACTCATGTCACCTTCATATGCCCGTTTAAAATTAGCTAAAATCACCCTCAAGGCCTCTATCGAGAAGATTTCTGAGATCTTGCTTGCCTTCGTGTGAAAATAGGATTCAAGCGCGTGCGATAGAGCGTCCATCGCCGTGTAGGCTAAGAGTTTTCTTGGAAGATACTTAAGGACATTTGGGTCGAGAATTGCCAGCATTGGAACTATATGATCGCTTACAACTATGTTCTTCCTAAAGTTATCGCTGAAGACAGCGTATTTCGTCACCTCACTTCCGGTCCCACAGGTGGTTGGAATTGCTACTATAGGTAGGACGGGCGGAGCTATATCCGCTGGATAATAGTAATCTCTTATATTTCCTCCCTGAGCTGCTATGATCGCTATACCTTTAGCAGCATCCATAGCACTCCCCCCGCCGAATCCGATTATGAAACTAACTCCACTATTTCTAGCAATTCTTCCCCCTTTATTGACGGTTTCAGCTGAGGGATTCGGTTCCACCTTATCGAAGATCAGAATTTCCCGTGTTCCAGCAGATTCTAAAAGGGATTGAAGCTTATCTAGGTAACCTGAGCTTCTCGCGAACCTTTTACCCGTAACCAGCATAGGCTTACCGCTTAGGCCAACTTCTGACAATATTTCTGGAATCTTCTCGATCATACCTTTTCCAAAGACTATCTTCCTAGGAAAGCCTCCTACGAAATTCATTCCGAGAAGTCGTTATACCTCCGACATTTAAGCTTAACAGCTCGATAATTTCCGGCCAAGCCGCTTATTTTTCCGAGTATAGAAGTACGAATGATCCCTGCTTCACTCCTAAAGCTCTTTCTACAACTACGCACTTGACAGCAAGTAAGAAGAAGGCGCTAACGCTCTTAAAGAAGGCCTCCAAGTTCCCCTGACCCTTTAAAATAATTAAGTCATGCTCTCCAAACCATCTACGAACTTCACCATTTTTCAGATGAACAGAACCCCTGTTACCAAATCCTAGTGATTTAATTATAGCGTTCGGAAAAGATTCGAAGCCCAATTCTCTCAGTTCGTCTGAAGTGACATCGTTGATGAGAGGCTTCTCCTTACCAACAAATGTGATTCTATCGAACGGCCTTCTTCTAACCTTCACCATTGTTTCGATCAACAATTTATCAAATATAACCTCTCCAGCATTATCGAAAAGGAACAAAAGTTTCTCCGCGTTCAAAACTCTTTCAGCAAATTTATCGTAATCATCGATCGCGAACTCTGCTCTTTCAAGGCTTCTTAACGGTGCGTCGAGGTCCACGCTTGAGTAAGCTGCGAGGTCTATCAAGTTTCCAGCAGCAGCTATCTTCGCTGCTGTTTTTAACGGCTCAGAGCTTTCTTCGACCATCCTCTCAAGTTTCGGATAATATCTAAGAACCGCTTCATTGCTCTTCCGCTTTATCTCGCGATATGGATCTCGCACCCCAGTCGTTTCCGTTACAAGCTCCTGTAGCTCAGATGATACATCCATCGGGTTCTCCTCCCAAGTTATTCTACTTAACTTAGATAATGCCTTCTTCAAGATTTCCTTCTGCTTTTCGAGGTCTCCTCCAGCAGCATATCTAGAGGTTCTTATCACAATCGAAAGAACGCATGGGATGCATTCCAATCCGATTCTAAGCATTCCTTCCAAGGGTCAGAATCTCAAGAATATTAGCATTCCTCCTTATCGCGCTCTTTTCCTAATACTCCTTTTTAGCTTCTTTGCCGCGCGCTCATAGAGCTTAGGCCAGGCCTCTGAGATCTCCTTTTCAACGAGCTTAGCAAGGAACTCGCTTATACTGAATCTTGGAACAGCGCTCTTCCAGTAATTGAGAACGCAGCTAGCAATCGGAGAATAGAAAGCGAGTCTCGGCTGGCGGGTAGCTCTCTCAAAGGCCTCTCTAAACAACTTCTCATCAATCTTTTCAACCCTCCCTTTCCTGCTCGCCTGTCTTTTCTTTCTCTTCCTCACTTCCTTGCCATTCCCCCGTTTACCGCCCTCGTCTCTAATTTCATCTCTACTTTTGCTCATGACATTCTTGCGGCTCATGGGTAAAAAGTAAAACAACAACGATAAATAGTTTAACTTAAAACAAGGGCAATCCCCAAATCCGAACAATACCTTAATTAAAGGATTAACTATCCCGTAGCTAATCCCTTGACTAGGGGATTGTACAGATCTCCGAGCCCAGAGATGACACCATAACTACCTTTTTTCTTCTCAATAGGGGTCTTTCCAACACCGTTTCAAACGAATCACCTGGAGGATCTTATACTTGCTTCAGTAATCCCGTATGTATCGAATTGTTATTTTTTATAGCATTTGTATTAGCAGCAGGTTGATAGGTTATGTTTATGTTAAACTGTTTTATTTTTTAGGTAAAACTTTTAACGACAATCAATATATCACCTCTGACTAAGAGATATGATAAGAGGTATCGAGATGGAAGGGAGGTTGGGCATTGGAAGTTATGTGGGGGGCTAGGCTTTGAAAGCCTTTAGGTCATTCTTGTAAGAAGGCTGCGCTCTTTGAGGATAGTATATTAAGGAGTTTTTATGGGGGTTCTTCGGGAGTGGCATAGTAATGCCAAGGGTTAAGAAGATTAGCGAGGTCTTGGAGATCCTTAAGCGAAAGGAATGTATTAGGAATATTGGGACTATTGCTCATGTCGATCACGGTAAGACGACCACTACGGATAGTCTTCTAGCGGCCGCAGGACTTTTATCTCCGACCTTGGCTGGAAAGGCCCTGGCCCTGGATTACTTAGAGGAAGAGCAACAGAGACAAATGACGATTAAGGCCGCTAATATCTCGCTATACTATGAGATGGATGGAAAGCCGTATGTCATAAATATGATTGACACTCCAGGGCACGTTGACTTTAGTGGAAGGGTTACTAGGGCTCTGAGAGCTATCGATGGGGCAATCGTTGTGGTCGATGCTGTTGAGGGTGTTATGACCCAGACCGAGACCGTGGTTAGGCAGGCTCTAGAAGAAAGAGTTAGACCTGTTCTCTACATAAATAAGGTTGATAGGTTGATCAAGGAGCTTAGGCTGACTCCTGAGAGAATACAGGAGACT
>CAZILE010000076.1:0-5141 GCA_964540045.1 uncultured Nitrososphaeria archaeon
ACTTCAGCATAAACTACCTCGAGAAGATAGTTAAGGCTGGATCTGCTTTAAGCGATGAGCTCGCCATGGAGCTAACGACGAACAAGCCCATAAAGCTCGGATTCCCCATACCTTCCGGAAAGCTAGAATACCTCATAGCACCCAGAATAGAGTGATCTTACGCTCAAATATCAAGTCGAGGTTAAAGGCGAGCAATTAACTCTAAATAGGGAGAGCGGTATTTCTAAGAACGCGGGGCCGTGGTCTAGCTTGGCTATGATTCGCGGCTTGGGCCCGCGAGGTCCTGGGTTCGAATCCCAGCGGCCCCATTAACCGTGTGAAAAGCTTATCCAGTTCCTAAGCTCTTTCGAGGGTGGTGTAGATGTTTAGGCTGGGCTACGTCTCAACCTATCCGCCAACTCACTGCGGGGTGGCCGAGTACACCCGGTTTCTAGCCAGGGCCTTAAAGCCGCTTTACCCCGAAGTTCAGCTTTATATCTTCTCAGATATCGGGGTGAGAGGGTCGAACGTTAGGCTAGATAGGGGGGTCGAGATTCGCCCAACTTTCATAGCAGGCGGATCCGACGACTATGAAGGGCTCCTAGAGGAGCTCTCAGCCATCGGAGGCCTGGACATACTCCACGTCCAACATGAATACGGCATATACGGCCATCATGACCGCATCCTAAAGGCGTGCATAGAGGCGAAGAAGGAGCGGCTAATAAAGAAGTTAGTCTTCACCCTTCACACTGTTTATCATCCAGCCTCAAATGATCAAAACGTGTTGGAATTTCAGAAGGCTCTGAACTCGGTTGATGCGGTGATAGTTCACAGCTATCTCATGGAATTCGAGCTTCGAAATCAAGAAATTAACCCCGTGATCATATATCGAATTCCCCATGGAACTCTCCTTAACCCATACCTCGATGAGACGAGAAGAGATTTGGTGAACTCGCTCAACCTGGATGAGAACAGGCTTTCGGGAATAGTTCTCACCACCCCGGGATTCCTTAGAAGGGATAAGGGTCTCGACCTGCTCATCGAAGCGGTAAACAAGCTCGAATCATTCAAGGAATCCTTCACCCTACTGATAGCTGGGGAAAGAAGGATCAGCTCTAACCCTGAGGATAAGAGCATGGTGGAGGCCATCGAGGAGGCATCTGGAAAGCTGAATATAATCTTCTTAGACAAGTATCTCTCGGATGACGAAATTCTCCGAATAACCGCTCTATCGGATCTCATAATCCTACCTTACAAGGACGTGATCGGAAAATACTCCGTCAGCGGAATACTCCACCTCTCCATGGGGAGCTTCAAGCCGATAATCGGAACGAGAGTTCCGAGGCTGCTGGAACTCTATCAATTCTCTCCCAAAACGACTGTTACGCCCATGAGCCCGCTAGGGCTTGCCAGGATGATTAGGTGGTGCATCCGAAACTACGACTACGTGGTCCCATACATGAGCACCCTCTATGGATACGCCGTCAGAACTCAGTGGATAAGAATGGCGAGAAGGCATCTGAGCCTCTACAGGCAGCTGCTAACATCCTGAGCCGAGAGTATAAAGGTTAATCCAAATAATCTTTGATAGACTGTGGGAGGGAGAGGAGCCATCGGTGAGAAAACGCCCTTGAGAAGATTTGGGGAAATTACTGAGACTTGGAATCCTGTTGTTGGATGCCTGCACGCGTGTATCTACTGCTGGGCTAAAGATTATGCTATTAAGCTGGCTGGGATGGGCGTTCAACCATATAAGGGTAGAGGTTTCGCGCCTACGCTCGCTGCGTGGAGGCTTGATAAGAAGTTCTCTAAGGGATCGTTCGTGTTCGTTTGCGATATGGGCGACCTCTTCGGAGATTGGGTCCCAAAGGACTGGATTCTAAAGGTCTTAGACGTTGTTGCGAAAAATCCTGAAACGGATTTCCTCTTTCTTACGAAAAATCCTAAAAGATACCTCGAGTTCAATTTTGGTGATAACGTCATCTTAGGAGCGACCGTCGAGACAAATAGACCTTATCAAAGAATCTCTAGAGCTCCTCAGCCTCCCGAGAGACTTGAGATTATGGCGAGGATCAGGCATGGGTATAAAGCTCTCGTAATCGAGCCAATACTAGATTTTGATCTGCAGGAGTTCGCTTACATGATACGGAAAGTCAGACCAATCTTCATCGTAATCGGATATGATAACTACGGGAACAAACTTCCGGAACCCCCGCTCGAGAAGGCCATGATGCTCATCGATGAGCTCGCAAGCTTTACTGAGGTCAGATACAAGACCTTGAGAAAAGCGTGGTATGAATAGGATCTAAATTTTTCCTAGGATCCTAGAAAGTTCTTCCGCGAACTTGGTATCCAAGATCTTCTCAGGATATCCGAGCGTATTCTCGATCTTAGGGTCGAATGGTGTTGAGCCTAGAAACTTCACTCCAAGCTTCTCGATCTCTTTCCCGAGAGAGTTAGAGCTGCTCATCACCATGTTCTCTACTACTCCGATGATCGGGGCCCTTACGGACCTTAAAAGTAGGATCAGTTTTCTAGCGGTCTCCAGAGAGAGCTTGGAGGGAGTTGTGATTATCAGGAAGTTCAGCTTCTTGATTAGCCTGAGCAGGTCTAATAATAGGTCGCCGAGCCCTGGGGGAGTATCAAGGATTAAATAATCTAGGTCGCTCCATCTCGTTAAGGCCAAGACCTCTATAAACGCGTTCGTTATATCTTCACCTCTAAGAGGAGAGGGCCTATCACCGGTGAAGAAGGTTATCGAGACGTATTCGATCCCTGAGATCTTCGGTGGGACCATTCCCTTATCTTCGATCGGGTATGCCGATCCAGCTCCTAAGATCACGCTGCTGGAGGGGTTCGTGAAGTCTAAGTCGAGCAAGCCAACCCTAAATCCCTTTCCAGCGAGGATTAAGGCCGCTGTCGCCGCTATTAAGCTCTTCCCAACTCCGCCCTTGCCGCTCGAAACCGCGATAATCTTGTGGATCTTGCTCAGCCTCTCATCTATCACATGGAGCCTAGGGTCGAGCACTTATCTTTCACCCCTCACGCTCTCGATCCAGACCCCTCTTCCCTTCACAACCTCAAAGTCAGGGCTACCACATCTTGGGCACCTTATGAAAGCGTGAGCTACCTCGGGGACTACGTGCACAGCCTCCCTCGCGCTCGGATCAAGTTTCTCCTTATCGAATGGCCAAACGTTGCCGCAAGCTCTACACCTGAATTCCGCTTCCTCGCGCTCAAGCTCAAACTTTGCGTCAATAGAACGTTGTTGGCCTATCTGGAGTAGTGCGAACTTAAATGCCTCAAGGTCTATTTGCTGAAGTTCCCCTACTCTAACCTTAACCTCAACGACCTTACGCAACCCCTCTTCCTCAGCTACCCTAGAGACCGCGGAGATCACAGCCTCTGCTAAAGCCCACTCGTGCACAACCATTTAACTTGGAAGACAATATTTAAACCAGGATCTCGCGCGCCCTCCAACTCCTGGTGAGGAATGATATTGCTGTCTTATTCACTCAATCCTGACCTCTTAGAACTTGTAGCCTATCTTCCTTAAGAACTCCCTTCGCTTCTTAATGTCTTCCTCAGCCTCTATTCCCTTAGGCTTAAACCCGTCGATTACGGCTACAACCCCTCTGCCCTGGTCCGTCTCAGCAACTACAACCTGAATCGGGTTCGCCGTCGCCGCTAGGATCGCACAGACCTCCGGGACGGACTTTAATCTTTGCATGACATTAATCGGATACATATCTTTCATGAAAGCTATGAAAGTGTGGCCGCAGCCTATCTTGAACAGCTTATCTGCAGCGAGCTTCCTAAGCTCTTCATCAGTTCCCTCATGTCTGATCAGGCAGGGGCCACTCGCCTCAGCGAACGCGAGGCCGAACTTCGCTCTTGGAACCGTGTTCACGAAAGCTTCGTAGATGTCTTCAACGCTCTTTATGAAATGGGTGATTCCGAAGATTAGGTTGCAGCCCTCCGGCGGCTCGACCTTGATCACCTCAAACTTTACCTCAGGGCTCATATAATTCAGAAGAAGACTTCTAAGGATAAACTTTGCCGTTGAGCTTCTTAACCTTCAGTCACGACCGAAGTTTGATGATAAAGTCGTTTAAACGGCCTCTTACTCCTAGAAACGATTTTCCTGAAGTTTTCTGGGAGGAGGCTTTTATAGGATGCGTTCATGCATGCAGAATAATCTCCGAAGCTCTTCTCTAAGGGGTAGTGAAGGCTTCGATTTATCAAAACGGTGATAAGAATGGAAAGAGGATAGCTCCAGCTGATACGTCGCCTTGAAGTACATCGTCGAGCCTTGGAAGACCCGTTAAAGACCTCATTCAGAAAAATTAATTTAGCTCGGCGATAGAAATTCTTCGAGAGACGCGCTTACGGCCAGATTCCGAGGGAGCTAACCGCTTGGGCGACCCTGTGCACTGCGAGGAGGAGTGCTCCTTTCCTCATGCTAACTTCATATTTTCTCGAGAAATCCAAGACTTCATCGAATGCTTTGACTATTTTATCATCGAGCCTCCTTAGAACTTCTTCCCTCTTCAACTTGAGCCTCTGAAGGTTTTGAACCCACTCGAGATAGCTCACGGTTACTCCGCCGGCGTTTGCGAGAATATCAGGAACGATCTTAATTCCGTTCTCGGCAAGTACTTTATCGGCTTCCAAGGTGGTAGGACCGTTGGCTCCCTCGACGATAACTTTCGCTTTTATGTTGTCAGCGTTGTCCCTCGTTATCTGCCCTTCAATGGCCGCCGGAATGAGGAAGTCCGTATCAAGCTCGAGCAGCTCCTCATTTGATATGTTCTCAGCGGCGTCGAAATTTAACACGGTTCCCGTTTTGCTCTTATGATTCAAAACCTTTAACGGATCTAATCCATTACGATTTATGATCGCACCTTTTGAATCGCTTACAGCGATTATCTTAGCTCCCCATTCGTGGAGTATTTTCGCTGTGTTGAATCCGACGTTTCCATAACCTTGAACGGCGATCGTAGCATTTCTAAATGGTATGCCGAATTTTTTAGCAGCCTCCCTGACGCATACGGATACGCCGTAGGCGGTCGCCTCCTCTCTACCCTCGCTTCCACCTAGATGAATGGGCTTACCGGTTACGACTTCTGGGGTGGGCTCGCCTTTAAGCTGGCTGTACGTGT
>CAZILE010000077.1:0-5126 GCA_964540045.1 uncultured Nitrososphaeria archaeon
AGAGTGATGATGATCCGAGGAAGATTATCGAGGCAGCATTCAAGGCTCATCCTAGTCTTAAGCACGTGATAGTAGTTGATGAGGATATAGATCTGTCTAGCCCGTGGGAGATTGAGTGGGCGATAGCAACTAGGTCTCAGTTAGACAAGGATCTCGTACTTAAGCCGAATCAGTTTGGATCATCCCTCGACCCCTCAGCCGATCAGCTCACGAGGAAGACTTGTAAGGCTGGATTAGATGCGACCATACCCCTTAAGATGGATAAGGAGAAGTTCATTAGGGCGAAGATCCCAGGAGAAGATGAGTTGAACCTAGAAGAATACGTGAAGTGATCCTAGAATGTATTTGACGAGAGAAGAGGAGCGGATGCTGGCGGGCGAATATGGATACGCGGCTCAGAAGGCCATGGAGATACTCGTCGCCTTGGGGAGAATCTATGATGCTGAGAAGATGATTGAGATAAGGAGCGCGCAGATCTCCGGAGTTTCTTACAAGAACTTAGGAGAAGAGGGACTTGAGTTTCTCTTAGACCTCGCGAAGGATGGGAAGGTAAAGGTTCCGACGACACTTAACCCGTGTGGAATGGATCTGGAGAATTGGAAGAAGATCGGCATACCAGAAGACTTCGCCGAGAACCAGCTGAGGGTGATAGACACGTATCGAAGGCTAGGGGTTCGGATAACTCTGACCTGCACCCCGTATCTAGCTGGAAACTCGCCGAGGTTTGGAGATCATATAGCGTGGAGTGAGAGCTCTGCGGTTATTTACGCGAACTCGGTCATAGGTGCGAGGACTAACCGGGAGGGTGGGCCGAGCGCGCTAGCAGCCGCGCTGGTCGGTAGGACGCCGCTGTATGGGCTTCACTTAGCTGAGAATAGGTTTCCAACGGTTGAAGTTCACGCGCCGAGAATTTGGGATGAATTTGAGGCAGCAGCCTTGGGATATCTAGTTGGAAAAATTGCTGGGGAAGGAATCCCAATTTTTAGGGAGGTTGGGATTCTTTCCAAGGATCAGCTTAAAGCTCTCGGAGCTGGGCTGGCGTGCTCGGGCGGAGTAGCGCTCTTCCATGTTGAGGGAGTAACTCCGGAGGCTCTGAAGAACCCGAATATGCGCGCTGAAGAGAAGGTGGAGGTTGGAAGAGAGGAAATTCTCGAGGAAGTGAATGCCATGAGCGATGAGGATATAGATCCCGATTTAATCTTCATCGGATGCCCCCATGCATCGATTGAGGAACTTACTGAGGTTTACTTCCTCCTGAATGGGAGAAAAGCTAAGCGAAGACTTTGGATCTTTACGTCCAGGTCGGTTAAGGCTCAAGCTGAAAAACTGGGTCTTCGAAGAAGACTTGAAGAGCTTGGAGTTGAGATAGTTTGCGACACATGCCCTGTGGTCGCTCCGATAAGAGCGCTTGGAATAAAGTCCATTGCGACGAACTCCTCGAAGGCGGCTTACTACTCCAGAAACCTCAATAAGGTTAAGGTGAGCTTAAAGCCTCTTAAGAAGCTGGTGGAGGACGCCCTAAGATGAGCGTAATTCTTAAGGGGAGAGCTATCAGGGAGGGCGAGGCCGAGGGGGAAGCTCTCTCTACAGGCCAGCCGATAAGTTTCTATGGGGGAGTTGATCCGGAGACTGGCAGGATCATCGAGAAGGGACATGAGCTTGAGGGAAAGCTGATCGCAGATAAGATACTGGTCTTCCCTTATGGAAAGGGCTCCACGGTCGGCTCCTATGTACTCCTAAGGCTGAAGAAAAGGGGGCTGGCGCCCAAGGCTATCATAAACCGCAGATGTGAGCCGATCATAGCCGTGGGAGCGATAATCGCGGAGATACCATGCGTAGATCAGGTGGAGGTGTCGATGATCTCGACTGGGGACTATGTAAAGATTCGCGGTGAGAGAGTCGACGTCTTCAAGAGGATGCTCTAAAGCTCAACCGTCTCTCAGCCTGACACACCGGGTTTAAATGATGGCTGAATTCCAATAACTCTAGGGTATTAGTCTAAGACTTCATCGAGGTGGCGAAAAATGAGCCAGCCCCTACCGATTGTTAAGAGAAAGCTTAGGGATGGTAGGATCATAACCAGAGTTGGTAGGGGGTTCAGCCTTAATGAGCTTAGGAAAGCTGGGATAACCATCGACGTCGCGGAGAAGCTCGGTATACGAGTCGATAGGAGGCGGAGAAGCTGTAGAGAGGAGAACGTTAAAGCTTTGAGGACACTTATTCAAGACCCTATGAGCCGAAAGGAAGCTTCCTGACCGGCGAACTCATACGGCCTTCCTTTTAGAGTTCTCCTATTCCGGAGTCCAGAACTTTGAAAAGATCTGCCTTCGTTACTATCCCTGTTATCTTTCCATTTTTTTGGAGCAGGACTGCGGGGTATTCTTGTAGAAGTTGTCTGAGGAGGGGTAAGGAGGCCTCCTCGGGAACAGTTGGAAATGCTTCATCCATTAGCTCCATGATCCTCATTTTTGGAGACTTTATCTTCTCAAGCCTTCTCATTATGGTCGACTCAGATATGCTTCCCACGAGCTTGCCCTTATGAAATACCGGAAGCTGGGATATCCCATGCTTTCTCATCAAATTTATGGCCTTACTTAAGGGGTCAGAGGACTCCACGGAGATGACCTCCCTAGTGCAGATATCTTTAGCTGAGAGCCCTTTACCACGCTCAGCCCTAGCCAACTCTAGCGCTTGGAGTATCCGCCTAACAGCTTCATAAGAGGGATTAATCCTGCGCCGCTCGATTTTCGATATTAAAGATTGGCTCACGCCAGAAAGCTTCGCGAGATCCCTCTGAGTCAACCCAAGCCGCTTCCTAAGTTGGGCTAGGGACTCGAGATCCCAGAAACCCTCCACGATGATCAATTGAAAACGCGGCCATTATAAGGCTTAGCGAAGAACGACCTCACCTTAAGCTGCGTATTGGTGATTCCTATTGGAATATTTTATTATAAATATTTATGAACAAGGGATGAACGTTAAAGACGATGTCTAGGCCGTCAACGAAAGCGATTCATGATCATGAGTACTATGACGCTGAGAGAGGGGTGTTTAAAGTTCCTATCTACCAGGTCGCGATTTACGAATATCCGGATGGAAGGAGCGGGGAGCCTAGGCTTAATGATCGGGGCTTTGACCTGAAGTATAGTAGAGAGGAGAATCTCACGGTCAGGGCTCTCGAGAAGATTCTCGCTAAGCTTGAGAATGGATATGATGCTCTAGCATTTGGAAGCGGGATGGCCGCGATCTCAGCTGCATATTTTTCGAGGCTTAAAGCCGGCTCAAGGATACTTTTACCTAAGGAGTGTTATGGAGCTACTCAAGAGCTTGCTCAAAACCTTGCGAAGTTTAATGTCGAGTGCATCTTAGCTAGATCTGATACCGATGAGTTTCTCGAGAAGCTTGAGGAGAGGATTACTCTAGCCTTGGTCGAGCCTATAACAAATCCGATGATAAGAGTCGTCAACGTCAGGGAGATTGCGAAGAGATGCGAAGAGCTCAAAATACCGCTTATAGTTGATAACACGTTCTCCACCCCCATGCTGTATAACCCTCTTGAGGATGGAGCATGGATCTCCCTTCACAGTTTGACGAAATACCTCTCGGGCCACAATGACGTGATCGGTGGAGCGATCATACTGGGAAATGGAGAAGATTTGTCAAGCCTCTGGAACTGGAGGAGAAAACTTGGGTCTACGATGAGCCCCTTCGACGCCTTCCTCACGATCCGAGGTATAGCAACCCTTGAAGTCAGGTTCAAGAAGCAGTCCGAAAGCGCTCTCGAGTTAGCGGAGTTCCTTGAAGATCATCCAAAGGTCGAGAAAGTCTATTATCCAGGGCTCTCGAATAGCCCATATAAGAGCTTAGCTGACAGCCTATTCAAAAGGAAGCTTTACGGAGGTGTCCTAAGCTTCAGGGTGAGAGGAGGACAGAGGGAGGCATTGGAGGTTCTTAAGAGCGTTAAGATCATTAAGCCTGCGCCGAGCTTAGGCGGGGTTGAGACGCTTTTGACCTACCCGGTCTGGAGCGCCGTCAAGAATATGAGTAAGGATCAGAGGGAAGAACTTGAGATAACCGAGAACCTTCTAAGGCTATCGGTTGGGCTGGAGGATACCGAAGATTTAAAAGAAGACTTGGATAACGCGCTCTCGAGAATCTGATTCTCATCTTCGGAGAATATTTCTCTTAAGACTCTCTGAGTATGATGAAAGTTTCTCCGATGCCCTCAGGTTAAATCCGGGTTCTTTAAAGATCTAAATGGCGTATGGATCTCAGCCTAAAGCATTATCTTCGCGAGGATGTCGAGAAAGAGATAGCTAGATTCTGCTCGGGCAGGTGGGTCGCTATCGAATGTTATTCCAAAGGTGGGAGAAGAATATTCTATAGATATCGGGAGAAGGGAATGCCTCTAACGATCTCTGAGCCAGCGGACATAAAGAGAATCATAAACAAGCTTGGGAGAAGAAGGCCCAGAACAATCTACGGCTCCGCGAACATCTATCGAAAGCTGGAGCATAAGGAAGATGCGTCGAATAGGGAGAACATCTTGATGAGCACTCCCAGCTGGGATGTAGACGGGTCGCTCGATGAAGTAAACCTGATAAAAGAGGCTGCCGAAATCTTAGTAAATGCTCTTAGAAGCAAAGGGGTCGAAAGATCTGTCTACCTCATCTGGTCTGGAAGAGGGTTACACGTTCACGTTAATGAGAAGGCCATAAGCAAAGAGATCTGGAGGAAAGATCCGCTTAGAGTTTCATTCTCGATCGTAGAATACATCCTTAGATCCGTGAAGAATGAGGTTCAGAAGATATGTGATAAGTCTAGGGTATCAGATAGAAGGCTTAAGGTCGAGAACGTGATGGATATCCAGAGAGTTTTTACGGCCCCGCTGAGCCTTCATCGAGAACTGGATCTCGTGGCAGTGACGGTTAACCCTGATGATCTGGAGAAGTTTGACCTAGAGTGGGCTAAGCCGGATGGCTTCAAGTATTGGGAGAATTGGTACGAATTTGAAGAGGGGGAGGCCGATGAACTGGCGCTGAAAGCTCTCTCCGAGATTAAGGGAGATGAGAGGACTAAAGCATCAGCCGGAGAGCTGGAGGAAAGGGGGCACGTTGTTCGACCGC
>CAZILE010000078.1:0-5045 GCA_964540045.1 uncultured Nitrososphaeria archaeon
CTTCGGAGCACTTAGAGTTGACCCCAAGGAGGTGGTGAGACTACTCCAGTCTATCGGGCTGAGAAACGCGGTGGTCAAGGTTCATGGAGAGGTCGGAATCGAGGACCTCGAGGAGATAATCATAAGAGATCTGGTATACAAGAAGGCGATTGTGGTTGTGAACAAGATCGATCAAGCCGACCCAAAGGTCATTCATGAGCTTGAGAGCCTTGTGGACGTTCCTGTGGTCGGCGTGTCCGCTGAACGTGAAGATGGCTTGAATGATCTTCGCGGCATAATCTTCGAATCTCTTGACTTGATAAGGGTCTATACGAAGAAGGGGGGCGTCGAGTCTGATAAGCCGCTAGTCCTGCCGAGAAGGTCGACGATCAAAGACTTGGCAGAGCTGATCCACAGGGAGTTCGCTGAGAGGATGAAGTACGCGAAGGTTTGGGGGAGATCCGTTAGGATCCAGGGGCAGAAGGTTGGGCCGGATCACGTTCTAGAGGATGGAGATGTTGTCGAGATTAAGCTGTAAGATGTTTGGGGATCATTCTTGAGATTCGAGTGCTTCGCGACGACCATCTTAGGATTAGAAGATGTCGCAGCAAGAGAATGCGAGGAGATCATAGGAGTTAAAGCAAGACCTGATATCGGGAAGATATTCTTCCAAGCGGATACGAAACAGATAATCAAGCTTAACCTCGCTTCCAGAACTCTTCACCGAGTTTTCATCTTACTCGCCAGGGCGGAGGCCGAAAACTTAGATGATGTTTACAGTGCCGCGAGGGAGGTAGACTACGCTCAGCTCATAGATTCTGATCAAACCTTCGCGGTCAAGGGTGAAAGACACTCGAAGGATAAGCCCTTCACGAGCATGGATATGGCGGCCGCGGTAGGTAGAGCGGTGATAGAGAGTTTTAAGAGAAAGAAGGGGGTCAGGCTCAAGGTCGACCTCGATAATCCAGATATCCAGCTCTACTGTCTGCTAAGAAACTCGGAACTCTTCCTAGGACTCAACACGACTGGAAAGTCTCTTCACAGAAGATTCTACAGGGTCTTTCATCATAGGGCAGCCCTTCAACCATGTATAGCGGCTGGCATGATCATGCTTTCCGGATGGAGGAGGGAGGAAACTTTGCTCGATCCTATGTGCGGGAGCGGAACGATTCCGATCGAGGCTGCTTTGATAGCCTTGAGGATCCCGCCCGGGGCCAAGAAGATCTCAGAGCTAGCGCTTCATAAGCTCAGATTCATCGATGAGAGTGAGGTTCAAGAGGTCTTAGGGGAGCTGGAAGATGAGATCGACTATGAGTTCACTCCTAGGATAATTGGAGCTGACGCATCTCCCAAGAGCATCGAGGGAGCTTTAGCGAATGCTGAGCAAGCTGGGGTCTCGAGGGCGGTAAGTCTCTTGATCGGAGACATCTTCAAGCTCGGAGAGCAGATTGATGAGAGCCCAGACCACGTCATCATGAACCCGCCCTACGGGATAAGAATGGGGGTAAGGAGGATCGAACGATTCTATGAGAGGGTTTGTAGATCAATTTCTGAGGCTTTTTCAGCCGCCAAGTTGACAGCAATAGTCTCGAAGCCGGCTATCTTCGGAAGAGCCTTGGAGTCCGCTGGATACAGCATTATCGCTAAGAGGCAGATAATGTATGGAAGGCTTAACGCCTTCGTGATCATGGCCACCCGGAAATAAGCTTTCGCCAAGACATTCTAGATCTGTTGGCCAAAATCCGGTAGGTTAATTTTGTGGCTCAAACCGCAGAAGCTAAGATGGATCTATTCGAAGAAGATATCAAGGCTGTTCAGAAAGAGCTCGAGAAGAGATATGATCCGAGGCTTCACGGTGAGATCGCGGAAATAGCTGATAGGCTCATCACCCTTCACAGGAGCAACAGCATAAAGATAAACCACTCGGTCATGGAATATGTTCTCGCAGCTTATCTCATAAGCAGAGGATATAGGGTGGATCTAGAACATCCTCTCGAGAATGATTTAGTTGCGGATGTGATGGCGTGGAAAAATGGAAGAAGCATGATCATAGAGGTCGAGACGGGATTCACCTCCCCAGAGAACGCTTTAGACCCTCAAGCATATCTCACCTCAAGAGTCATCAGCAAGATCGCGAGATACAGCCTTCACGCCGACGAATTCAGCCTAGCAACCCCAGCGCACAACATCCTCCAGGTACCGAGAGTTCTTCTCAAACCCGCGAGCAGGAGGAAGCCGGCGGAAATCCAGCTATTAAAGAGGCTGTGCGACCGATATTATAAGACCCCCGAGATCGCGGTTGAGAAGCTCTCGAAGATGAGGCTTCACGCAATATATCTAATCAACGTCGATCTTTTAGAAGTGAAAAGGCTGAGTCCAAGAAAATACCTAGAGAGGTATAAAACGTCCTGCCCAACACTTCGCCAAATAAAAAGATACATTAGGGCTGGCTGTCGGAGGCACGTAGCCTACGAGCATCCCGCCACGTGAGCTTACCGAAGCGGAATGCCCTTCAGCTACACCGCACACCCACTTTCGGGACCGCTTGCGCGGTGCTCACGAGCGGGCGCGCGATGCGCGCAGGGTTAAGCTTTCCGGGGCACCCCCCGGCGCCTCTCCCTACGGCGTGCACTCCTTTTCCGGCCAGCCCTAGCTTTATTGGAGCTTTGGGTTGGATAAGGGTTTCGCTTATTTTCTGCCCGGGTTATACTGTGAGATTTAAAGGGTATTTATGAGATTACTCCGGTTCATGGCTGAGCTTCTTGGCGAACCTCTCTATCAGCCTGTCATACATATCGGCGAAGACCCGGTAGACCCTCTTTCCAAGCCTGTAGAGGGTTATAAGGAAGAAGATCGCAGCGGCGGCCATAACGACCCTTGAAGCCGTCTCGCCTATCAAAGGCATGCTCGCAAGCCTCATCGCATAGAGCCAGGCTATTAGCCCGAGAATCGCATAGAGGAAATCTAAGAATATCCTTTTGAGGGTCTCCTTAGTGGCTCCGACCCTGCTGACAAGCCTAAGCGCTATCAAGTCTGAGATCTTCCTCACCGAGGAGAGGATGGCATAGCCGAAGTAGATCACCAGAACCATCTCGGCTAGAAGGAGAATATGACTTGAGAGGAGAGCTTCTTCCCCGAGGCTAATTACGGTGAATCCAGATAGTATCGGGCTGAGAAGCCTGAAAACGATTAAGGCGATGATAAGCTTCAAGGCTCTTCCTATAAGCTCCGAGAGCGCCTCCTTCACAGGGGTTATTCGACGGGGGATCGGAGGCCACGGCCTCCTATGCTTTAGAGAGGCTTTGAGGAGCGGCTGCAACGAGGACTTCCTAGCCAAGATCACTCCAGCCGCATAATATGCGAGCGGCGTAAACGCTAAGAAGTATAGAGCGGCCTCGAGGACGTTGAGCAAAGCCGCAACGAAGATTGCGAAGAGCCTGACATCTCGTGTAACTGGAATTTTCCTTATTGGAGAGACATCTATCCCAACCTCTTGCAGAAGGTGAGTTATGTAGCTCACCAGGACCACATTGGCCGATGCTAGGGCGGCGATTATCGCTAAGGGGATCTCGAGAGGCCATAAGGCGAAGATTATCCCGAAGACTATGAGGAGGTCGGCAACTCTATCCAGAAAGGAGTCAAAGACCGCTCCGAACCTCGAGGAGCTCTTGAAAAGTCTCGCCACCTCTCCATCTATTCCATCGATTATTGAGGAGGTCTGAACGAGAACTCCGCCTGGAATGAGGCTGCCGAGCGCTAAGAAAATGGCTCCAACCAGGCTCGTAAAGAACGAGAGTAAGGAGATGATGTTGGGGTTAACGTAAATTCTTCGCCTATACAAGGCTACGGATATGGGTGAAGATAGGGGCCTGTTCAGATAGCGGGAGATCAGGCCGTCGCTGGGCCTGACAAGCTCCCTCTTCAGGATCTTCCAGTAGAGGGTTCTAGCCTTTTCCAAGTCCTTCGGAGTATCAATATCCTTCCACAAGAAGCCCGTTACGTCAACAAATCCGACCTCTCCCTCAGCCGCTGCCAAGTTTAACGCATCTTTTATCGATGCTTTGGGACCTTTCCGCTTCAGAGCTTCTTCAATATACCTTCTGGCGGAGTCATTACAGAAGATTATCCCCGTGTCTATTCCGTGGAGGGGCGCCATAGCTTTATCCGCCTCGACTATCTTACCGTCCAGAACCCTGAGCTTCAGCCCCTCCTCCGCCTCTAGGACCGGCGGCTCCCTATCCAAGCAGACTAAGAAGGCTTCTTCAGCGTCTTTGGCATGCTCGATGACCGCCCTTAGCAGGTTGCACTCGAAGATATGATCGGACATTAAAACGAGGAAGCTTCCATCAATTCTTCTCGCTGCAAGTCCCATGCTATACAGATTTTCGAAAGATCCCAGGTCTGCTTCTATGATCTCAACCTCGTCGGCAACGCGGTCTCGAAGCAGTTTAGAGCCCTCAGGTCTAGTGACGATGAGTATCTTCTTCAAGCCTACGCGCTTAACCCGCTCCAGGATAAAGTCTAGAATGCTGACCCCAGGCTCAAGCTCCATCAAGCATTTCGGAGCAAGCTCAGAGTAGGGTCTAAACCTACTCGCCTCTCCAGCGGCTAGAATAACCACCGGAATTTCGTCCGCTTTGGAAAAAGGCATCCGAAAAGAAACCTATCAGAAAGCCATATAAGTCTTTAAAGCGGAAGGCCCGTAACCCCCTAACAAAACTTTTATCCTAGATGAACAGGCTATACTATGGCTGGTGGCGACGGCGGTACCGCTCACGAACCAGGGCCGACACCCGGCCTGCCGATGTGTGAGCGGCCTCCTCCGCCAGCCACAGAAATGGGGACCTAAGCAAGAAGAATCACGCTTAGGTCTTACGCGGGGCCCCCGCAAAACCCTTTGGAAGCACACCCCAGGCGGCGACTCCGGTTGATCCTGCCGGACCCCACTGCTATCGGGGTGGGACTAAGCCATGCAAGTCGAAGGTCCCCGGCTCCGGGGGCCTGGCAGACAGCTCAGTAACACGTGGCCAACCTGCCCTAGGGAGGGGGACAACCCCGGGAAACTG
>CAZILE010000079.1:0-4935 GCA_964540045.1 uncultured Nitrososphaeria archaeon
CCACCTCCTTATAAGCTTCAGAGGGAACCTTGACCAATACCCTTCTCTTTCCGAGAACTTTAGCATCGAGAACTTTGTCCCCAAACTTCTCAACAATCTTACGCATAATCTCCTCTTCTTCCATCCTCCTAAACCTCCCCCTTCTCTATCTTCTCGACAAGAATGCTCAAGGCTCTCAGGATTGCTTCAGGCTTAACGGGGCATCCCGAGACGTACGCGTGAACTGGTATTACGGAATCGAGACCCGGATAAGTGTTATAACATCCCCAATATACTCCACCGCTCGTTGCACAGGTTCCAGCGGCAACAACGAATTTTGGCTCAGGCATCTGCTCATAGATTCTGATAAGCCTATCTCTAGACTGCCTCGTGACGGGACCTGTAACGACGAGGATGTCTGCGTGCCTCGGGCTTCCCCTCAGGAGAGTTCCAAATCTCTCAACATCGTAGCGTGGGGTCAGACATGCAGCAACCTCTATATCGCACGCATTACATGCTCCCGTATCAAATAGCAATATCCATGGACTCCTGGCCCTGCACTTCCTGACCAACTTTTCCATTAATCCCATCTTCTCATCTCCTTCCTAACAGATTAATCGATAAACCCAGGATCACTCCATAGAGTATGATTAAGGTGAGAATTCCGGACTTGTAAGCCGCTGGGATATTGATCGTGAAAGCCAGGAAGAGCGCGATAACATCGAAGACCATGAACAATGCCGCGAAGTTGAAGAAGAGAATTCTTATCGGGCTTCTTGCGGGAGGGAAGCTTTCTCCACACGCGTAAGGTTCGAGCTTCCCCTCAGTTTTCGGGGCTTTTGCTGAGATCGCTCCTCCGAGGAGGTATATGAGTAAAATAACAATAAACACTATCACTAGCGCAATAGCTACTTCCATGATAACTCGTTACTAGTGTCAGCAACGTAAATTTAAATTTAGCCCTCATGCGAAAATTATAACACCGTTCATAAATTACTACTTAAGATCTCTTGAAGAAAACCTACGATCTCGTCTCCAGCAGCTTTGATAGCAGGGCTGAGATCTCCCCCGAACTCTAAGCTCATCACCTGAACTCCTATTACGTAGACGGGCGATCTCACACCGGAAACTTTAATGATAAGCTCTAGAGGTATCTCATGGGTTGAAATAGTCTTCCCTGAGGATTCAGGTAAGCTCATTAACATTATTTCTCCAGGTCTGCCCCCGAAATCCGCCGCATCAAAGAACAATAGTACTGCTGGATTTAGCTTCTTTAACGCCTTTGGAAGTAGATCGACCCTATCTTCTAACACTAAAACCTTCACACGATCATGCTTTACGACTTTCCTGAGCATGTTGGCGATTCTTACACCTACTCCATCATCTCCCCTAAGCGGGCTTCCAATCCCTATCAAGACTAAATCTCCTCTTCTCTTAAGGGACTCATCGAGAATGGCCTTAAGAGCCTCTTTCCAGTCCATCCCTACAAGAAGATTATCGGGGAAGGTATTAAGCTTCCGAACATCACTTGTGGTTAAGCTTTTATTGAAAAGTATAAGGGAAATGTTTTGAGAGATAGCCGAGAATGAACGACTCCATTAAGCAACTGCTGTCCAAGTACAGGGACTCATGGCTCGCTAAAAAACTAGTCCAGAAAATTTCAGAAATTGCTAAAGAACTTCCAAAGATAAGGATAATGCATGTATGCGGAACCCATGAGTGGACTATAACTCACTGGGGGATTAGAACTCTTCTGCCGGAGAACGTGGAGGTGAGAGCCGGCCCAGGCTGTCCTGTCTGCATTACCCCCGCCTCGGAGATAGATATTGCTGTGAAGCTCGCGCTGGACGGCATCTGCGTCCTCACGTATGGAGACATGTCTCGAGCCAAGGGATCTAAGATGATCTCCTTAGAAGACTGTGGGGCTGAGGGTGGGAAGGTTAAAGTGGTTTACAGCTTTATGGACGCAATCAAACTGGCGAAGGAAAATCCCGGCCGAGAATACGTTTTTCTTGGAGCGGGATTCGAAACAACCGCGCCGATAGTTGCTTATGGAATCTTAAAGGGACTTCCGAGAAACCTAAAGATACTCTCAGCTCACAGATACGTTCCGCCCGCAGTAGGTCTTCTCGCGGAGTCTAAGGATCTTGGGATAGATGCTTTCATAAACCCCGGCCATGCTTCAACGATAAGCGGCATGAAAGCTTACAAGCCTTACTTTGATAGATGCAGCAAACCCATGGTCTTCGCGGGCTTCGAGCCCATAGACGTCCTCCTAGCAATATACATGATTTTGAAGCAGCTGAGGGAGGGAGCTCCTCGGATGGAGAACGAGTATAGGAGGTCGGTTACCTGGGAGGGGAACCTTCGGGCTCAACAAGCCTTGTGGGAAGTATTTAACTTAGAGGAGGGGTATTGGAGGGGGGTTGCTGTAGTTCCTGAGAGCGCTATGATTATCAAAGATAAATTTTCGGAGACAGATGCGAGAAAAGTCTATGGAATAAAAAAAGAGGGCGGAGACTACTTCCCTCCAGAGGCCAGGTGCGCTGATGTCATAAAGGGCTTGATAGATCCTCCTGAGTGCCCGCTCTACATGAAAAGCTGCACTCCATCAACACCAATAGGCCCAGCCATGGTGGGCGTCGAGGGAACTTGTAGAATATGGGCGCAGAATAAGATTGTTGGAGATCTTAAATGTATGAGCGGCACGTGCGGGATGGGATCTCAGAAGCCGATTAAATCTATTCGAGCTGGAGGAGGGTTGAGCTAATGAGAGAGGAAGTTGAGGAGCGAATAAGCATAGCCCACGGCGGGGGAGGACTTTACATGCACAAGCTGTTGAAGGAGCATATTCTCCCGAGATTTAAGGCTAAGCGGAGCGTTGAAATTCCCTTAGCTCTTCTAGCGGATTCGGCGGTCATAGAGGGCGTGGCCTTCACAACGGACTCCTATACCGTGAAACCTATCTTCTTCCCCGGAGGGGATATTGGGAGCCTCAGCGTCTCCGGGACCGTTAACGACCTCTCAGTAGTTGGAGCCGAGCCTATAGCCATCTCGTGCGCTCTGATAATCGAGGAGGGATTCGAGCTCAGCAAGCTGGATAAGATCTTAAGCAGTATTGAGCGAACAGCGAGAAAGGCGGGCGTGGAGGTGATCACGGGCGATACGAAGGTTGTTGAGAGAGGCAAATTGGAGGAAATAATTGTAAATACTGCCGGCATAGGGAGAAGAAGCCCTCTTCTCGATGAGAATCTCAGAAAGGTCTCCTCAGATGGCAGATTCCTAAAATCTAGATGGTTAGACCCTCGGAACATAAGACCTGAGGATAGGATAATCATCTCCGGAACGATCGGAGACCACGCCATGGCGGTAATAGCGGCTAGAGGCGAGCTCGGCTTTGAGATCCCAAACCTAGCCTCCGATGCTGCTCCATTAA
Organism: uncultured Nitrososphaeria archaeon; assembly: GCA_964540045.1. Lineage (GTDB taxonomy): Archaea > Thermoproteota > Nitrososphaeria_A > Caldarchaeales > Wolframiiraptoraceae > Wolframiiraptor. Next base: position 3,416 of record CAZILE010000079.1, read on the forward strand.
ACCGCCTAATCTCAAGCACCTTGGAAGTTGGAGGAGTGGTGGCGGCGAAGGACCCGACTAGAGGTGGGCTTGCTGCACTTCTCAATGAGTGGAGCGAGACAACGGGACTTGGCATAATCATAGAGGAAGAGAAGATACCAGTGCGAGAAGAAGTTCGGGCGGCTTGTGAGATTCTTGGAATAGATCCATTTGAACTAGCATGTGAGGGAAAGATTGTTTTAGCGGTCTCTGATAAGTATGCGGAAAAGGTTTTAGAAGTCTTGCGCTCGCATCCTCTTGGAAGGAGCGCCAGCATTATAGGGAGGTTTACGAGAGAGTATGAGGGAGTAATTGTTGAGACCGAGATAGGGGGCATGAGATATCTTCCAATGCCTCTAGGAGACCCTGTTCCCAGAATCTGCTAGCCCCGATGCCAAATGCATATTGAAAAGCCATATTAGAAAAAACTAAAATTCTGAAGATTTCCTATTTTTTCCGATTTCGAGGTTGTTCCGTGGCTCACTCTATGCAGGAGATTTCGGAGGGCTCAGGGCGCTTTTTGATAGCATTAAGCTTAGGGGTTATGAGATCATTGGTCCAAAACTCGAGGACTCCGCTATAAGGTTAAGAAGCTTATCCGATTTCACGGAGATTCCCTTCGGTTTCGAGGATGAGCAAGTGCCTGGCTACTACAGGGTTGTTAAGAATGGGGGGCGTTTTAGGAATGGGCCGGACTCTCCTAAGAATCTTCTCTATCCGCCCGAACTGCTCCTCTTCGTAACCGGACCTGATCTTACCGTAAAATATCCAAGCTACGAGTTTAAGAAAATCGCTCTCTTCGGAATAAAGCCATGCGATCTGGCCGCCATAAAAGTCATGGATAATGTTCAAGGAGATTTAGGAGATCAGTATTATAGAAAGATGAGGAGTAATCTCTTACTGGTTGTTGAGAATTGCGTTGAGCCTGGAGCCACCTGCTTCTGCGCCACGATGGACACCGGGCCTTTCGCAACTAGAGGCTTCGACATAGCTTACACGAGACTCGGAGACGACCTTGTTCTCTTTCAGCCTGGAAGCGATTTAGGAGTGGATTTGCTGAGCGAGCTGAGCCTAGAGCCTGCTAGCGATGAGATGGTCGATAGATTTAGGGCTGTTATGATGGATGCTTCAAAGAAAGCGCAAGCTGAATTCTCGTCGGAGAACCTTCCGGAGATCTTGGAGATGGGAATTGACGCGGAGACCTATAAGAAGATCGCGGAAAAATGCTTAGGATGCGCAAACTGTAACATGGTCTGCCCAACGTGCTTCTGCTTTGATGTAGTTGATGAGCCCGAACTCGATGGCTCCGCCAAGCGGATAAGGATCTGGGATGGATGCCATAGTTACAGCTATGCCCAAGTCGCTGGAGGTCACTTCAGGAAGAATCTCTACGCGAGATACAGACACTGGGTCCTTCATAAGTTCGTCTACTGGATCAGGCAGTTTGGAACATTTGGATGCGTAGGATGCGGAAGATGTATCACTTGGTGTCCAGCGGGGAT
>CAZILE010000080.1:0-4880 GCA_964540045.1 uncultured Nitrososphaeria archaeon
CTGTTACTTCGCTTCTCTTGGGGGCGATCGCATCGATCTCGTCGATGAAGATTATGGAGGGCGCCTCCTCCTCAGCCTTTCTGAAGATTTCTCTTAGCCTCGCTTCGCTCTCGCCATAATACTTGCTCATTATCTCAGGACCGTTGATCAGAATGAAGTTTGCTTCAGCCTCGGTCGCGACCGCCTTCGCTAGGAGGGTCTTCCCGCATCCGGGCGGCCCATAGAGTAGAACTCCTTTTGGAGGCTCTATTCCCAGCTTCTGGAATAGCTCCGGATAACGTAACGGAAGCTCTATCATTTCCCTTATCCGCTGGATCTGCTCATGAAGTCCTCCAATGTCCTCATAGGTTACGGTCGTCTTGAGAACTTTCTCCTGCATCGCCTTGGAGTGGATCACAAGTCTAGTCCTTGGGGTGATCTTCACAACTCCTTGAGGTTTCGTCTGCAGAACCGCGAATGTGAACAAGTTTCCAAAGAACATTACCGGGATTACGTTCTTCTGGACTATTGGGTACTCGATGAGCCTGCTTTTAACGAGCCTTGTAAAGTTTTCATCCGGTCTTATAGAGGAGTTTACCGGAGCTAGGACGACGAGCTGGGCTTCTCGAACCTTAGCCTCCCTGATCGTAACCCACTCGTTTAAGGAAACTCCGGCATTATTTCTAATGTAGCCATCTATTCTTATGATATCTTTCTCATCTTCCATGTAGCCTAGCCAGAGAGTCGCGGCGGTAACTTTCCTCCCGATTATCTCAACCATGTCGCCTGTCTGAAATCCCGCAGCCGCTCCAACCTCTCTATCAATCCTGGCTATGCCGTATCCAACATCTCTTTGACGGGCCTCAACCACCCTCAGACGCAGTTCCTTCGGACTCATCCATCCGCTGTTCTCATATTTGCTTGGCTACTATTTAAGTAAGAATTCGCAGCAAATTTTAAACCAGAGATTTGGATTAAAGCCCCTTGTACAAAATTGGAGAACCATTCATTATATTCGAGTTACCGCTACAAAATTTACTTCCTGAACCTCCTCGAACTCATTTAAGATCCTTTCGAGCATCTCGGAAGAACCCTCTTTCTCGGGTAGAATGAACATGGCTCTTATCAGTGAGAGGCCGAAGGCAACAGGTCTAGTCTCCACATCCTTTAGCTCAAATTCCTCGGGAAGACTTCTCCTAATCTTCTCGATCAGCTCATCTAGATTTATGCTCGGGTCTTCAGGCATAATCTCGGCTATAACAGCCACCTTCGCCACCACAGATCACCTCATGGCCCCGTAAACCCGCATGAAGGACAGGTGTAAGGCTTCGCAAGCTCCCTGCACAACCTGCAACGCCAGATTGTGACCTTTCCGCAGTTTGGGCATGGAAACTTTACGGCATGCTCGTGAGGGTCTATGGGCTTTCTACAAGAGGAGCAGATCGGTAGGAGGATTTCTTCGCCTTCGCTCATCGGGCTGAAGGCGTAGTATCTTCAATATAAGTTATGGTTTGAGTCCGAGGATTGAGGTTACCTGAAAATCCATGTCCGCTGACCTAGATAAGTAGGCTTCTCCGATCTTGGATGATGCAAGCGCCAAGATAGGAGTGACTGCCGTATAGCTTCCCCTCTTGATGAGATTATTGAGTAAAGCGATCTTTTTCAACTCTGCAACCACTTTCTTAGATGCGGCTAAAAATCTCTGTGGGCATCGGCCTTCGATCTTCTCAGCTATTGCCGAGGCCATATTCTCCGAGATCAGTCCACCCATGATAACTCCTCCCCCTGTAGTGGCCTTCACGTGGCCAGCAGCATCACCGACAGGAATAAACCTTAGAGGAAATAAGAGGCAGCTGTTGACCGGAAAGCCCGAATAGATAACGTGGGAAGATCTACCTAGGATTCGAACGTCGGGAAACTCTTCTTTCAAGAATCTCTTTAAGCGCTTCTTCAGGTCGGGCACTCTCGACGCGACCCCCAGTTTTCCTAAATCTTCGTCGATGGGGATTAAGTATGAGAAGAAATGAGGGAGGTACTTCTTGAAGTATATGTAAACGAAGCGTTTATCAAGGTTATGATTCTCCACGATTAGCTGGATTATTGGAATCCATTTGCTTGGCTCCGTCCCCACCCCAAGAAAGCTTCTCAGAAGAGATCCTCCTGCTCCCTCTGCGTCAATCACCCACTTGGAGCGAAAATCCCCCGCGGTTGTTGTTAGGGAGAATGCTTGACCACATCGCAGTATTTTTTTAACACGATTTCCGCAGATTATTCTAGCACCAGCTTTCTCAGCTTGTTTTGCGAGCTCCAAGTCGAAGAGCTTTCTACTGACGACTACGGCCATGGATCTTTTAGAGTCGATCAAATAACTCCTTCCAGCGATATTTCGTATAACGACGCCCCTCACCAAATTTTGAAGGTAAGGCCCATATGCGGAAACGCCTATCTTTTCGAGACCTGATATGCTCAGTAATCCGGCGCATCTCTCAGGCTCTCCGATCTCAGGATGCTCTTCGAAGACCGCTACCTCGACCCCTCTTCTAGCAGCCTCACGAGCCGCGATCAGCCCCGCTGGCCCTCCTCCGATTACTGATAATTCCAGCATTTTTCCTACATAGCTTCCTCGGGATACCATAAAATATTACATCAACTAAGGTTTAGCTTGATCCAAGAGGTGAGCGTGGAGAACTTTGAGAAAGGCTCGAGCCCATATTGTGGTAACTGGAAGAGTTCAAGGTGTCTTCTATAGAATTAGCGCCAAGAAGATGGCGGAGAGGATAGGGGTTAAGGGCTGGATCAGAAATTTACCGGATGGAAGAGTTGAGGCGGTTTTCGAGGGGGATGAGGATGCGGTGAAGCGGATGATCCAGTGGTGTTGGGTGGGGCCTCCGGGAGCTAAGGTCATAAGCATAGACGTTGAATGGGAAGAATATCTGGGTGAGTACCGGGACTTTAAGGTTCTCTATTAATAGCAGAATTCGCCGGATCGATTTCACCACAAATAGTTATAAGTTACAGTCAAGAGTAAAGAACCGAATAGGCTTATGATTCGAGGTAGGGGAAAAAGACCTGAAGTTCAGCTTAGGGTTATGGAGGCTCGGCAGCGAGATATCGGGAGAAAGATCGCCAGAGTTGACAGCCGGGCCATGAGAACGCTCGGCCTCAGCCCAGGGGACCTTATCGAGATCATCGGGAAGAAGTCGACAGTCGCGATTGTGTGGCCGCCGTACAAAGAGGACGATGGAATGGGCTTGATCAGGATTGACGGCGAGATCAGGAGGAACGCGGGAGCCTCTGTTGGGGATTATGTAATAATCAGAAGAGCTCGCGCTGAACCAGCGAAGAAGATAGTTTTAGCGCCCTATGAGGCCCTTCCCTTCGTTGGAGATCTTTCTAGAATTGTTAGAAGCCAGCTTCTAAACCTCCCGGTCATGAAGGGAGATGTCATAGTGATCCCTGTCTTGGGGATGGGGATAGAGCTTAAGGTTACCTCGACAAGCCCCTCAAACGTCGTCATAGTTAATGAAAACACGCTCATAGAGGTAAGCTCGACCCCGGTTAAGAGAGTTGAAGAGGTTGGGGGTATAACTTATGAGGACATCGGCGGACTCCATGAAGAACTTCAAAGAATTAGGGAGATGGTCGAGCTTCCGCTAAAACATCCAGAACTATTCCGCCATCTAGGAATAGAGCCCCCGAAGGGAGTTATCCTCTGGGGACCTCCTGGATGCGGTAAAACCCTGATAGCAAGGGCCATAGCTAACGAGACAGGCGCCCACTTCATCTCGATCAACGGTCCTGAGATAATGAGCAAGTTTTATGGCGAGAGCGAAGCGAGGCTAAGAGAAATCTTCAAGGAGGCTGAGGAAAACGCTCCGGCGATAATCTTCATCGACGAGCTGGATGCGATCGCCCCCAAGAGAAGCGAAGTAACAGGAGAAGTCGAGCGGAGGGTGGTCTCTCAGCTTTTGACCCTAATGGATGGGCTGAAAACCAGAGGTCAAGTTATAGTGATAGGAGCGACCAACAGACTTGAAGCTGTGGATCCAGCCCTCCGGAGACCCGGAAGGTTCGACAGAGAGATAAGGATCGGAGTTCCTGACAGAAATGGTAGAAAGGAGATATTGCAGATACACACAAGGAGGATGCCGCTAGCTGAGGACATCGACCTGGACGAGCTTGCTAATATAACTCACGGCTTTACCGGAGCGGACTTGGCGGCCCTATGCAGAGAGGCTGCCATGAGCGCCCTGAGGAGGTTTTTGCCAAAGATAGATCTTGAGAAGGAGATGATCCCAGCTGAGGTTTTGGAGCAGCTTAAGGTTACCAGGGAGGACTTCATGAACGCGCTTAGAGTCGTTCAGCCCTCAGCCCTTAGGGAGGTTATTCTCGAGATACCAAATGTTCGATGGGAAGATATCGGGGACCTCGAGCGGGTGAAGCAAGAGCTTAGGGAGGCGGTTGAATGGCCTCTTAAGTATCCGGATGTATTCAAGAAGCTCGGGATCAGGCCTCCGAAAGGGATACTCCTATACGGTCCTCCTGGAACCGGGAAGACCCTGCTAGCCAAGGCCGTCGCCAACGAGAGCGAGGCGAACTTCATCTCCATTAAAGGGCCTGAGGTCTTGAGCAAGTGGGTTGGAGAATCCGAGAAGGCCGTGAGAGAAATATTCTCTAGAGCAAGGGAAGCATCTCCATGCATAATATTCTTTGACGAGCTTGATGCCATAGCACCGAGAAGAGGGCTTCATACGGATGCCGGGGTAACTGATAGAATTGTTAACCAGCTTTTGACCGAGATGGATGGGATACAGATCTTGAAGGATGTGGTTGTTATAGGTGCTACGAACAGGCCAGACATATTAGATCCAGCGCTCCTAAGACCTGGAAGATTCGATAGA
>CAZILE010000081.1:0-4734 GCA_964540045.1 uncultured Nitrososphaeria archaeon
CTATCGCCTCTTATCCTCCAGTCATCCCAAGCCATTAAGTATATGCCATCAAACCCGAAGTCCTCGACTATTCTTTTCAGCCTCTCGGAGAAGAACTCCGCATAACTTATGTTTCCATCGAGCTCGATTATTGTTGAATTGAATAGGAGGACTTTACCGAGGCCTATCAAGTTTGGATGAGATTCAAGCCACTCGACTGAGAACCCCTGAACTCCATACCTGTACGTTGAACCCTCGGCCTTGAGGTACACTCCAAGCAGCACCCTTATCCCCCGACTCTTGAGACCTTTGACAAGCCATCGTATATCGGCTTGAGACCACCTATTAGGTTCAATCCTAAACCTGAAGTACTTAGTTACATCTTGATCATGTTTGAAGCCGTTATATGTGTTGACGAAGTCTGGGGAGAAGAGGAGGACAATGTGAGTAACGTTATAGTGCTTGAGAAACTGATCTATACTCTCCTCCGATCTCGGGATAAAGGAGGAGTCAGGGCTCTCCGGAACCGCTATCCTAATTGGGTGATTAGGTAGAACCACTCCTGAGGGAGATGGGAGTATGGCCGCTAACCCCACTAAGATTACTACCGCATATATTGTGATGTTCCACCTGCTTAGATAGGCTGTGTCATATCTTTGAAGGCTCAGATAATCCATAACAAAGGCTATGAACCTAGTTCCACCGAAGAGCCCGGCCACAACCATAAGAACGTAGGGTAGACCGATTTCATAGCTCTCCGACACGTATAGCTGACCCATATAGGCTGGATCATAACCCGCTAAGATGAACCACGAGCTGACGATCCAGATTACCGCGGAGACGAAGAGGAGGCCTAGATTTCTCTTCATGTTCCTTGTACTCCAAAGCTCTCTCGAGACTAGGACGAGTGGTATGAGGAAGTTAGCGTATTGGATGTTGACTTTCGGAGATGTTGCGAGGAATGATGCTATTGTGAGGGAGAGGGCCCATATTAGACCATGTTTATCAGGCCTCATCCTCCTCGTCATAAGCAAGAAGATTATGGCAAAAGCTATGAAGGGGACGAACCAGAAATTCGATAAGTTGATGAAAGTTGAGAGAGCCATCCAGTACGTGAAGCCGCCGACACTTTTGGTGTGTTGAAGCAACGCTTTCAGATACTCTATGGGAGTTGAGAGAAATGGGATGGAGATTAGCAGGAATATTAGGAGAGCTGGGAGAATTATTTTGAGAGCCAAGGTCTTCAGCGGGTCGTCCCTCTTCTTCCAGAGATAGACTGCGATAGGCAGGATTATCAGCGCCGGAAGTATTTTGATCGCCGTCCCAACCCCAATCATCACTCCCGATAAGAGGTATCTTCTCTTCAGGAGATAGTATATTGCGAGAAGTTGAAACAAGACGGCTATCGAGTCGAACATCCCCCAGAATGATGAAATGAAATAGGTGATCGGATTAAACAGCCAGAGGCCTACGGCTATTAGCGAGCGATTTTCATCTAAGTCGAGCTCCCTCGCCAGACGATAGAGAACGAGGGCTACGGCCAGGTCTGCGGCGATTATTGGAAGTTTCACCACGAATATCTTGAAGCTTACGCTTCCGCCGATCATCGAGACCAATATTAGCCAGTAAAGCCATCCAGGAGGATATGCGTAGAAGCCCCATGGATAGTTCACTGGATTACTGAACTTGTAGATGTTTAAATCCATTAAGCCGAGCTCCCCAGACTTAAACCAGATGTACATATCCCATGGATGCGCATAGAAAGCTGACGGAATCAGCCTAGCGATTAAGCCCGCTAACAGGATCAGCAGCAGTCTCCTCTGAGCCAGCTTCATCGCAGATTCGCATATTCATTTGTATGAACCTTATATTAACTACTTTCCTCATGCAGTATATATGCCGGAAGATTGGATCGGCTTTCTTTTCAGGAGAAGCCCATTATTCGTGGGCTCTGAGAAGAGCTTCGAGGAGGCTGTTTACATAGCTTTTGGAGCTCCATTTGATGGAACGGCGAGTCATAGGCCGGGCTCGAGGTTCGCCCCGCTCGCGCTCAGGGTGATGTCAGAGTACTTGGAGCTACCAGAAGAACATAAGATAAGCTTATGCGATTTGGGAGATCTTCATCCAACGAACAGCCTCGAGGTCATCTTAAGGAGAGTGGGAGAAGCAGTTGAGAGAATTTCTAAGTCAGGTAAGGTTCCGGTGATCCTTGGAGGAGAGCATACAATAACCTTAGCCTCCTCATCCAAGCTTGATCACGTCGATGGATTGGTGGTCTTCGACGCTCATCTAGATATGAGGGACGAATTTATGGATACGAAAGTAAATCACACAACATGGTTGCGAAGATTTCTGGAAGATCGTAGAGTAGGCAGGGTGATAGTCGTTGGAGCTAGAGCTTACACGGAGGAGGAGAGAAGGTTCGCGGAGAGAAACGATGTTAAGCTCATCTCCAGCCTTGAGATATGCTTCAACTTCAAGTCATCGGCAAAGAAGCTTGAGGCACTAACATCTGACCTTAACAACGTATACCTAAGCATAGACCTCGACGTATTAGATCCAGCATATGCTCCGGGAGTGAGTAATCCAGAGCCGGGCGGAATCTCCTCAGCTCATTTCTATGAACTGATTAAGCTCGCATCGAGAGTAGGATTGATCGGTTTGGATTTGGTTGAGGTTAATCCTCTTTTCGATAATGGTTTGACAGCCGCGGCAGCCGTCTACGCCGCTTACCATGCGATGCTGACGTCCCTCACCACCTCCTCCGAAGCTTAGCTATGAAAAACCCGTTACAGTAATCTTTGTGAGGATAAAGCCTTCTGGCCTCCGGCATTTCCCTTAATCCATCCGAGCCCAGGCTTGGATCAATCTCGGAGAGCTCAAACTCCGGATGCCTCTTGAGAAAATCTTCGATGAGAAGTTCATTCTCCTCGAGCGAGATACTACAGGTGGAGTATATGAGATGGCCTCCAGCTCTTACGTGTTTGGCTGAGATTTCAAGCATCTTAGCCTGAAGCTTGGCGAACATCTTCACATGCCTGGGCTTGATGAGCTGCCTGTACATGGGCTCCTTCCAGAAGAGACCGGTTGAGCTACATGGTGGGTCTAGAAGTACTAGATCTGCTTGGAGGGTTAGAGGAAGGCTTATCGTCGCGTCCGCCACCAAGTCTTCCACGATTCTTAGACCCGCCTTCCTAACCCTCCTCAGGTGAGTTTTAGTTCGGTTAGCTGAGGAGTCTATTGAGACTATCAGCCCCTTGTTCCTCATTCTGATGCCCATTAGGATAGTCTTCGACCCTGGAGCGGCGCAAACGTCCAGAACTCGTTGCCCGGGTCTCGGGTCTGCGGCGTGAACCGCATAGTAGCTTGAGAAATCCTGAACTAGGAGAAGGCTTCTCTTAGTCATAGATATCAGCTTTCTCGTATCTTCCACCCTTTCGAGAACATAGACCCCGGGCAACCTCTTATCCTGAACAAGCCTTACACCATTTTTCTCAGCTTCATCTAAGATCGAATCAGCAGGAGCGAGGAGAACGTTCAAAGCCGCATAGGTTCTCGGCTCATGCTCATCCTGAAAGCTCATGAGCGCGCGGGCTTCAGCTCTTCCCATTACCCGATTAAGGAGCTTAATGAACCAGGGCTGATAACTGCTTGGAGCTGGGAGATGAGGCTCCAGATATGGAAAGGATCTGAGAAGACCTATCCAGGGCTCGACCTCCGATGGCCAAAGCCCCTTCATAGCTCTCCTCAAGGCTATTACGAGCCTCTCCGGGTCGCCGAGATCTATCCCCGACTTTAGAGAGCATATTAGGAGACCCAGCAGTATTCTTGAGTCTTCTTTAAGCTCGTCTTGAGCAATCTTCTTGAGAAGCTCATTCGCCCAGTAGCTGCCAATGGCATAGGAGTGGAGTAGCTTGCGAGCGAGCCTCAGAACCTTGACCTTAGGCTTATGGAGCTTAGAGGCGGAGTAGAGGGCTGCTTTCAGGGAGATTTCTTCTTCTAGATGCTTTTTCGCGGCGATAAAGGCCAGCGACACGGCCTCCGCAGTTTCTTCGACTTCCATCCCCTCTAAAAATCCCTCCCAGATCTTTAACGTTCAGCTCTAAAACCCTATATTAGCCTGCTGCGGATAATTGGTTTGGAATGGAGCAGACGAGCCTCGACGATCACATTCACCGGGAGATGTTCTTTCTGCTGGGATGCAGCTATGATGGGAAGGCTGGGAAGGCCTATCTTAAGCTCCTTAACCCCGAGACCCAGGAGGTTAAGCTGGTTTATGATGAAAGCGGCCACAAGCCCTATTGCTATGTCAAGGAACCTATAGAGAAAGTTCAAGAACTTAAGCTTCCGGGCGTCGTGGAGCTGACGAGGGAAAAGAAATACGACTTGCTGAGAGATCAGGAGATTGAGGTCACCAAGATAATTGCGAGCGACCCACTGGCGATAGGTGGGAGCAGCAACTCGATTAGGGAGAAAATTAAGGCTTGGGAGGCCGACATACCTTATCACCTCTGCTACCTATACGACATGAAGCTGGCACCTTCCATGCCTTATGGACTGGCCGATGGAAGCCTTACTGAGATATCCCCTGATGAGAAGAAGATTAGAGAGATCGTGGAAAGGATCTTCGGAGATCTCTCAGAGGAGGAGAAAAAGCTTCTAGCAGATTGGATAAGTCTCTTGGAGGCTGAGCAGCCGAGGTTCAAACACCTATCTCTAGACATTGAGGTCTTATCTCCGGTAGCGACGAGAGTC
>CAZILE010000082.1:0-4730 GCA_964540045.1 uncultured Nitrososphaeria archaeon
TGTTCGCTAAGACTGGGGTTCATAAGGAGAGGCCGCCTCAGGACCCTGACTGGTGGTATGTTCGAGCTGCGGCGGTGATGAGAAAGCTGTATCTTAAGGGGCCTATTGGGGTCTCGAGGCTCAGGAAGCTTTATGGTGGAAAGCATAGAAGAGGTCATAGGCCGCCTAAGTTCGCTAAGGGAAGCGGCGCAGTTATCAGAAAGGTCTTACAGCTGCTTGAAGCCGCTGGCCTCGTGGAGAAGTACGATAATAGAGGTAGGGTTTTAACTGAGAAGGGTAGGGAGCTTCTTGAGGAGGCTGCGAAGGCCGTTCTCAAGACCGAGGCTAGGAAGACTTGAGCGAGCTATTCCTCCCTCGAGTAGGGTATCCCTAGGGATGCTGGGACACCTATCCGTTTTCTGACGTTCTCAAAGGAGATTAAGATCAAGGTTATGATAGCGACTAAGTAGGGCAGCATGGCGAGGATATATGGGCTTTGGGCTCCGAGGCCGAAGAGCTGAAGCCTATACTGAATTATCTCAACCCCTCCGAAGAGGTATGCTCCGAGGATCGCCCTAAGAGGATTCCAAGTAGATAAGATCACGAGAGATAAGGCTATGAAGCCCTTTCCAGCCGTCAACCCCTCCCGCCAGAACGGCTGAAATCCCAAGAACAGGTATGCTCCAGCGAGACCCGCGAATCCTCCGCTTATCATCGTGGCGAGATACCTGACTTGGAAGACGTTTACTCCGAGGGCGTCGGCGGCCGCGGGATTCTCCCCGACAGATCTGAGGCTTAGCCCAAGCCTGGTTTTGAATAGGATAAACCACATTAGGGGAGCGGCGATGTAGGAGATGTAGACGAGGACATTTTGGTCGAAGAAGCTCCTAACTATTGGGATCTCGGAGAGAGTGGGTATCGGTAGCTCGGGAAGCTTCGGAGCCTCTTGGATGGTGAGAAGGTTCTCAGGGATCGAGGGGTTTAAGGCGAGGAGAATTATCTTCCTGATCTCAGGAGATGCTAGGAAACCGCTCAACCCAAGCCCCAGCATGGTTAGAGCCAAGCCTGTGACGACTTGGTTAAGTTTCATATGGATTGCCATGACCGCGAGGATTAAGCTCATCAGAATTCCTGCGATGATGGAGATTATGATTGCGGCGAGATAGCCGTAGGCTAGGGTGAAGATGAAGGAGAGAGCCGCTCCCATGACCATTATCCCCTCGAGACCTAGATTCAGGATTCCGGATCTCTCTGCGTAAATCTCTCCCAAGGATGCGAGCAAGTATATTGTCCCAACTTGAATCGTAAGCCTCAGCACGGACTCAACCCACTCGATCAGCTTCTCCCACCCCTCTCAATAATGATCCTATAACGCTTGAGGAACTCACCCATCAAGATCATAAGGAAAATCACCGCCTGAATCATCTGAGTCGCAGATCTCGGAATCCCCATGCTCATTTGAAGGGATCCACCAGCCGTCAGCAGTCCTCCGAAGAACACGCTCGCAACCACTACGAGCCACGGGTTAAGCCCAGCCAAAGACGAGACTATTATTGCGGTGTAGCCATAGCCCGGTGACGCACCAGGCCTCAGCCTTCCAATTATCCCGCTCACTATTGAGAGACCGCCAATTCCGGTTAATCCTCCTGAGAGAAAGGCCCCGAGCATTATGACCTTCGAGACGTGGATCCCCGCGTACTTCGCGACCACCGAGCTCTGACCGACCACCTTAATCTCGAAGCCTGGCTTCGTGTATTCTAGGAGGAAGAAGACCGCGGCGGCTCCCACTATCGACGCAAGGAGACCCGTGTAGGCAGGGCTTCCGAAGACCAAGTTTAGCCTAGCGTAGTCCGGGAACTCTATCGAGAGTGGGAATCCATATCCCTTCGGATCCCTCCATGGGCCATGAACTAGGAAGTCGACTATGAGAATGGCGACGTAGTTGAGCATGAGGGTTGTGAGGATCTCGTTTACGCTCATCTTCGCCTTTAAAAATCCGGTGATTAGGCACCACCCTCCGCCCATTAGGAAAGACGCCAAAAACATGAGCGGAAGGCTCATCCATTCTTGGAGGAAGCCGTAATACTCGTGGAGGAGGACTATCCCGGTCGAGGCTATCATCCCCATATAGAGCTGACCCTCTGCGCCTATGTTCCAGAAGTTCATCTTGAATGCTATGCTCAGGCCTAGGGCGCTTAGGCAGATCGGGATCGACTGCTTGATGCTTTCAAGAAGGAGGCTGGGCTTAACATAGACTCCAAAGATCATCTGGAATGCTGCTAGGGGATCTAGCCCCATCGAGAGAAGGATTAGGCCGACCGTCAAAAATGCGAGAGCTAGTGCTAGAGCGGTCATCGCAGCGGAGAAGAGCCTGCCGTATCCCACCCTTCGCTCGATCCTGAGAGACCCGAACCCGGTCTCGATCTTGAGAGGCATTTCTCAAGCTCACCTAGCTTGTGGAATAGCTTCGGACATCATCAACCCAATTTTCTCGACATCCGCCTCCTCCCTTGAGAGAACTCCCATTATTCTTCCGCCGGACATGACGGCGATCTTATCTGAGAGCATGAGAAGCTCCTCTAAATCCTCGGAGATGAAGATTATCCCGGATCCCATGGTCTTGTACTTTAAGAGAAGCTTGTGAACGAACTCGGTTGCCCCTATATCCAGCCCCTTAGTTGGATATGCTGCGATTATCAGCTTGGGAGCACCCTTAATCAAGCCGGACAGCTCTCTAGCAAGGATCAGCCTCTGGATGTTTCCGCCCGAGAGCGACCTCGCCTTAGAGAATATGCTTGGAGCTATTACATCGAACTCCCTGACTAGGTCTTCAGCCTTCTCGAACATCTTCCTCCAGTTTAGAACGAGCTTATTCGAATATGGAGGATACCTGTAAGCCTTGAGGAAGAGGTTGTCAACAACCCTGAGCTCCGGCAAGACGCCGAGCCTCGCTCCCTCAGGAGGTATGTAAGCTACCCCCAGCTCGATAATTTTCTTGCTGTCCATTCCGGTCGCGTCAACGCCGTTTATCAACACTCTCCCGCCCGAGGGCTTTCTAAGTCCTGCGATCACCTCAGCGAGCTCGACCTGCCCGTTCCCACTGATCCCAGCTATTCCTAGGATCTCGCCCCTCCTGACTTCTAGACTTACCTTATTGAGCGCTGGAAAGCCCTTATCGCTTAACGCCTCCAGGCCAATTACCTTGACGACAATCTCTCCAGGTTCGACAAGGATCCTGCGCTGGCTGAAGATCACCGGCCTCCCGATCATATAGTTCGCCAGCTCGCTCTTACTCGTCTCGCAGGTCTCCTTCGTCACCACAACCCTCCCCCTTCTCATGACCGTCACTCGGTCGCTTACCTCCATGACCTCGCTCAGCTTATGGGTGATGAAAATCACCCCCTTACCCTCTCCAGCCATCCTCCTCAAGGCCGCGAAGAGCATCCGAGTCTCCTGAGGAGTTAAGACTGATGTGGGCTCATCCAAGATTAGGATGTCCGCGCCCCTGTATAAGATCTTGAGGAGCTCGACCTGCTGCTTCTCACCAGCCGAGAGCTGCCAGACCTTTGCCATGGGATCAATCGTCCACCCATACTTCTCAGCAAGCTCCCTTATCCTCTTGGAGTGCTTCTCGAAGTCTATTCTTAATCCAGCGTTCTTGAGGCCGAGGATCACGTTCTCAAGGACCGTGTGGCTCTCGACGAGCTTGAAGTTTTGATGAACCATTCCTATGCCGAGCTTTATCGCATCTCTCGGAGACTTTAGCTCGACCGGTCTATCTCTAACGTATATCTCGCCATCATCGGGTCTGTAGAGCCCGTAAAGAATGTTCATGAGGGTTGTCTTTCCTGCTCCATTCTCACCTAGGAGAGCGTGAACCTCTCCGCTCCTAAGCTCGAAATCCACCCTATCGTTCGCTAAGACTCCGGGAAACCTCTTAACAATACCTCGAAGCTCAACAAGCTTCTCCAACTTCATGAGCACCCTTTCAGACAACCAGAATACGGAAAAAGAGTGGAGAGGGTGAAAATAAAAATTCTATTCCTCATTTAGAC
Source organism: uncultured Nitrososphaeria archaeon (assembly GCA_964540045.1). Lineage (GTDB taxonomy): Archaea > Thermoproteota > Nitrososphaeria_A > Caldarchaeales > Wolframiiraptoraceae > Wolframiiraptor. The sequence goes on from CAZILE010000082.1 coordinate 4,035, forward strand.
CTTGGGCAAGGGTTCCTCGATATATTCGACGAGCCAGTCCATGCTCCAGAGCATGTTGTGATCAGCTCGCTCAGAGCCTTCTATCCTTACCTCCCCATTCTGATCTCTTATCGGCTCTCCAAGGTTGCCCTCGACGCTGAACGGCTCGAATAGAAGCTCCTTCATTTCCTCATACCTCTGCTTGATGAGCTGCTGCCATTCGCTCGGGATCGCGGGGTTCAGGGGCGCGAGGTATACCGCTCCTTCCGGTTGGCCAGCCGTGCTCTCATCAACACTCTTCCTCCACCTATAGGGGATATAGTCTCCGATCCTAGCCCAGATATCGACCGATCTCCAGCTATTCGTCGCGACCATCCTATAGAAGTCAAGGTAGATTGGCCCCCAGTTCGCTATCTGGCCCGTGAGATGGGCATTAGGACCATATTCGTGCATGTCGCTGTAGTGGCTGAAGCTCCAGACCTTTCTTCCCTGCTTTTGATACTCCTCCGCAACTTGCAAAACCGCTGGAGTATCCTCTGTAAATGCTATGACATCGCAGTTCTTTTCCTCTACTAAGGCGGTTGCAGCCGATCTAGCCTTATCAGGAGAAACCCACTCGAAGATCCAGTTTACGTGAGCCTCGATGTTCTTTCCAGTTCTCCTCTTGTAAGCGTAATTCGCCCCAAGGACGAATGCGTTTATGTGCCTGACAACTTC
>CAZILE010000083.1:0-4626 GCA_964540045.1 uncultured Nitrososphaeria archaeon
GAGAAAAAGGTTAAGGAAGTCGAGGAACTAGCTCAACTTATCTCTTCAAGCAGGGTTATAGCTGTTTTCAAATTGATAGGTCTAAGAGCTAACTTACTTCACGAGATCAGGAGGAAGCTTAGAGATATCGCAATAATCCGGATTGCCAAGAAAAATCTCTTTATGAAGGCCGCGGAGAAAGCCGGGAGACCCGAGCTCTCGAAGCTCGTGGAGGACTTCAAAGAGCCTATCGGATTCATCTTCTCAGACATAAGCGCCTTCAGGCTCAAGCTCATCCTAGACAAGAATAGGATACCCATGCATGCTAAAGCTGGAGAGAAGGCGGACTTCGATGTAACCGTTCCCGAGATGAATACCGGCCTACCTCCTGGTCCTATTCTAAGTGACTTCGGAAAGCTTGGCATACCCACGAAGATAGATGGAGGACAGATTTGGATCGCGAAAGATACAGTTGTAGCTCATAAGGGAGATGAAATTTCTCCTGCCCTAGCATCGCTTCTGGCAAGACTTGACATAAAAGCCGTTCTGAAGGGCGTCATAATAGAGAGAGCTTTTGAAGAGGGAGTCTTATTGACGAGAGAGCAACTTGAGATAGATTTAGAGAAGGTCTCCGAAGAGGTTAGGTCAGCGCACCTGCAAGCAATAGCATTATCTACTGAGATCGGCTACCTAACGAAGGAAACCATCGTGCCCGCTATCATCAAGTGTAGCTTAGAGGCCGCGGCTCTAGCGGTTGAAGCTGAGATACCCTCCAAGGAAACGATTAAGGAGATAGTCTTGAGAGCGGAGGCTAAAGCTCAAGCTTTAAAGGCAGCGACGAAGATAGAGTAAAGGTGAAGCCAAGAGATCCTGCTCTCTTGAAGATAACCATATTTCTCATAACTTCCTTTGCTGTCGCATATGCCATAGATTTTTCCTTAATTCTTCTCACAGATTCGGGGTTATTCGCTTCTGCCTACCAGCTAACTCTAATGGTTAGAATGTTCGCGCCCCTTCTTGGAGTAATCATTTCCCTCCTGATAACCGACGAATCAGTCATTAAGGGCTTAAGGAACTACGGGCTTAGAATCGGGAAGGAGTTCTTGAAGTGGTTCTTCGCTGCTTTAACGATCCCTCTCGTAATACTAGTCCTGGGAGCTCTCTACGCTCTCCTACTCGGCTTACCTGTCAAGAATCCTGCCGAGGCTCTCATAGAGCAAATGTACCTTCAAGGAGGCATAAACCCCATGATACTGCTAACTTTTATCATCCTATTCTCGCTCGTAGCTGGAGCAACGATCAATGCCATCCTCGCTTTCGGCGAAGAGATCGGGTGGAGAGGCTTGCTGCTTGATGAACTGTCCAGAAAGATGAGCCGAACCGAGGCTATACTCATGATAGGTGTTATCTGGGCGGCTTGGCACTTCCCGCTAATCATCTTATTCGGCTATAATTATCCTGAGAACCGTTTACTGGGGCTTTTGCTTTACATGGTCATCTGCATAATCTGGAGCTGGATATTGGCGATCCTTAGAACGAAAAGCTTGAGCATAATTCACCCCTCGGTCATGCATGGCACAATAAATTCCCTCGGAGGGCTCATGCTAATTACTGTTCCCGTGGATAGGGTGATCGGAATACCGGTGGGGTTGTTATCGATTATGGCCTCAGCCACGATCCTGGCGATCTTATCACTAGCCGTGAAGCTGTCTGAGGGCGGTTAGCTTATCCCAAGCTCCTCTCTCAAAATCTTGAGAGACCTTTCAAGGAACTCTTTCTCTGAAACCTGAACTCCTAATCCACCCTGCCCCAACCTCTCCTTACCCCCACCTTTTCCGCCGAACGCCCTCGCTATAAGGGACGCAAGCTTACCGGCGTGTACCCCGGATCGGATGGCCTTCTGGTTTGCGACTACCACTAGGGACGGCTTCTCCTCACCATAGGAGGCGATGAAACAGGCTGCCTCCTCTCCTGCTAGAAGCTGGTCGGATATTTGCAGGACATAATCCCTATCATCTTCCAGCTCCCTCGTTACGTAAAATTTCACCCCATTTACGGTTGCCGCCGGCTTTCCGCGAAGCTCCTGAGCCCTGAGCTTTGCTGCCGAGGCCAGAAGCCTTCTAATAGATCTTCTGAGCTGCCTCACCTCGGCTAAGATTTCGTTAAGCTTTCTCTCCACGAGCTCGATCGGCGCGCCGAGCATCTCCGCGACCTTTCTCATGAGCATCCAGTCATGTTGAATGTAGGGTAAGGCTGCTGGTCCAGCGGAGAAGATCAGCCTCTCCACCCCATCTTGTATTCTCTCGGTTTTTATGATCTTTATCAAGCCCACATCCTCCGTGCTCTCGACGTGAAGTCCTCCACATGCCTCCGCATCCCACCCGGGGATCTCTACAACCCTTATGACAGCTGATGGAACTTCTCCGCCCTGATACAGTTGGAATCCGTATCTTCTTTCAGCCTCATTTCTGTCCATCTGCATTATCTTCACAGGAATTCTTGAAGCAACGATCCTGTTAGCCTCATCTTCTATCCGCTTAACATCCTCCAGGCTGAGCCTCCTATGGTGACTTATATCAAGCCGAGCGGCCTCAGGTTCTTTCTTGGCCCCCGCTTGCCACGCATGCTTTCCCAGAACTCTTCTAGCTGCCCCCAAGATTATGTGAGTGGCCGTGTGATGCCTCATTATGGAGTATCTGCGCTTCCAGTCGACCTCGCCCTCAACGATCTCACCCTCCCTAGGTAAGGAGCCATCAACTTTATGGACTATGACCCCACCACTAAGGATCTTGACATCAGTAACCCTGCAGCTTCCGCTTGAGTGCCTTAGGTTTCCTTGATCGGATACCGCTCCGCCTCCCTCGGGATAAAAATGAGTTCTATCGAGAGCTACATAGTTTTCATGAACCTTTAAGACCTTTGCTTTGAACCTGAGAACGTGAGGATCATCATAGTACGCCTTCACGGTTGCGGGAAGCTCCTTAAACCGCTCCTCAAGAGCCTTTAACTCCTCGTCAACTGTCTCCAGCTCTACTTCTCTCAGATGCCTCGAGGCGACAACCTCATAGAAGTTCTCCGGAACTTGGATTCTTATCCCTACTCTGTCGGCGATCGGCTTAACTATGTCCGGGGTTATGCCCCTCTCATCATATGCTCTCACCAAGAAGTCCAGGGGAGCCTCAGCTGCTCCGCCTTTCTTCATGTTAGAGAGTTCCCGCTCCACATAATTAGCTCCCTTAGCGACGGTCTCTTCGAATTTCCTAATCTCGGTCTCGATTATGTCAAGGGTCTCGTCCCGCATCTCGATGAGATGTGGAAAGTCTCTACCCCAGAAGTCTATCTGAAGGTTTACTAGGTCGAGCAGCTTGTCCTCATATCCCATCTCCTTCAAGAGCCTGTATGCTTTCCTGATCAGCAGCCTTGCTAGGTAGCCGACTTTGACGTTAGAGGGAACGACCCCCTCACTTATTATGAAGGTTATCGATTTAGTGAAGTCTAAGGAGGCGTAGATCCGCTCGAGGGGGGCGATCTGTTCCAGTATGATCTTGAGTGGAATTCTGGATGCTTGTGAGATCCGCCTTCTAGCCTCAGCAATCGTCATCCCAGCCTTTGGAACCACGAGAGCGGTGTACGGTGAGTACCTCACTAGAAGTTTCTCATCGACTTCCGGAAAATCCATTAGCTCTCTGAGCTTTGGATAGAGCTCTCCATAGATCGCGTCGAAGCTGCTCGGAGTACCTTGAGTTAGCCATGTGAACCGCTCAATACCGTACCCCGTGTCAACAGTCTTTATTGGAAGCTCTACGAGTTCATCGCCAACCGTCTTATACTGCATGAAGACCAAGGTTGCTACTTCGAGTCCATACGAAATTGACTCGAAGCATGGACCGGCGTTACCTCCTCCGCTCCAGACCCCTTCCTTATAGATTATCTCCTCTTCAGGTATCCCAAAAACTTCTTGAGCAAACTCATGATAATACTGAACGGTTTTCTCCTTCCAGTAAACCTCTTTGTCGGGGTAGTTGAAGGCGTGTGCGCCGCCCATCTCGAAGATCGTTAGATGCCTTCCGAAAGTTAATCCAACCTTATCTATGTCAACGAGCCTTATGCATGGCTGGCTTATCACTAGCGGATTGGCGGGTGGAGGGGCTATGCCGGAGGTTACAAAGGGCTGGAAATCGACTATGCTGGCGTCAGTTAAAAACATGTCAGACCTCCATCGGGCTACCACCGGGTATGGCGAGATTATCTTATGGCCCCTCTTCTCGAAGAATTTGAGGAAGGCTTCTCGAACCTCTCGGAGGCTCATCCTGCGCTTCGTCAAGCTTTTACCCACAAACCGGTATGGCTCGCAAGGAGACTCTCCGCAAATCTCTCTATCTGGATCAAGGGTCCAGAAGTATTCTCCACAGCTCTTACATCTCTTCCTAAGATAGCCGCGGTCCTTGAGGAAGCTGAGGGAATACTCCTCGGCCTTAAAGTTCAAAGCTCTCACCTAGCCGAAAGCTACGAGTTAGCATGCTCCGATATTTTTCAACGTATAGCTGGAATTAAAAGGGTTTGAACTATCCGGAGAAGTGGGGTTCGGCGGCGCTTAGCCGAAGAGTGAGCTAAGCCCTGCCAGAGCTTCTTCAGCCTCCTTCTTCT